>JAGCIC010000023.1 GCA_017648805.1 Clostridia bacterium | reverse complement strand
TGTCAAGCCTGTCAACCCGGATTTCCCCGGTATTGCACCAAATAACCTAAATTTAACCCGTTTTCGCCCTTCCCGGCGGACTTTTGTGCTCGGCGAAGACCTTGCGTTAATTCTTATTTTTGCAATTTTTCCTGCATTTTCAGAGTTTTCCACGGCGGCACTTGAAAAGCGCGGCCCGCGCGCATATAATATACATAAGAAATAATGGGAGGGCAGGCATATGAAGCTGGTATTGGCTTCCGACCACAGGGGGCTCGAGCTCAAAAGACAGCTGATGGAATACCTGGCGCAGCAGGGCCACGAGCTGTTCGACGTGGGCACCTACACGGAAAACAGCGTGGACTACCCCGTCTATGCCGAGAAAGCCTGCGTCGCGGTGACCTCGGGCGAGGCCGAAAGGGCGATACTGGTGTGCGGCACCGGTTTCGGCATTTCCCTGGCGGCAAACCAGATAGACGGCATACGCGCGGTCAACTGCTCCGACGTGTACACCGCCCGCATGACCCGGCGCCACAACAACGCCAACGTGATCTCCATCGGCGCGGATGTGGTGGGCATCGGGCTTGCCAGGCTTCTGATAGACACTTTCCTGTCCACTCCCTTCGACGGCGGGCGCCACCAGAAGCGCCTGGACATGGTGGCGGAGCTGCGGGCGGACGTGACGGGCAAAAGCGTGCTGATCCCATTCAGCGGGCGGGAACTCAAGCTGTACAACCAGCGCTCCCTGCTGTGGACCGAGCACCCCTATCCCTCCCCCGCGTCCGAAACGGACGGCAACCTCAAGACCAGCGGCTGCGGCATCTTCTCGACCTGCGAGATAATAGAATTCTTCAGCGGCGAAAGGGTCCGCCCCGAGGCGCTCGCCGACTTCGCGCTCAAAAACGGCGCCCGGGCCGAGGACGGCACGGACCGCCCCGCGCTGCTCAGGGCCATGCAGGAGCAGGGGCTGTGCGACAATTACGGTTTTGAATACCGCCTGGACGGCCACCAGAACGACCATGAAAAGCTGTGGGACTGCATACTGGGCGGCGGCGCGGCGCTGTGCAACCTGCGCGTGGGTCACATAGTGGCGCTGGTTGCCTGCCGCGAAAGGGACGGCGAAAAGCAGCTCCTGGCGCTGGACTGTTACAGCGAGAGCGCCGACAGCCGGGTCTCTCCCCACGTGCGCGAGGTGCTGCCCCAGAGCCTTATAGAATATTCCGTGCTCAACGAAAGCGGCGTGCTGGTAGGCTGCAGCCAGAGCTACGGCGCGTTCTGGGTGCCGCTCGATCTGCCCCGGGACTTCGATCTGCTTTACAGGAAGGGTGTATAGTATGCTGCTTGAGGAAATAGATCTGGCGCTGGACAAGGGCTGTCTGCTGTCAAAGGAAGCCTACCATCCCCTGCCCCGCATAGACGAAAGGGACGTGTGGGACAACCTGGATCCGGAAGTGAAGGCTTACTACGCCGGCCAGGCCCCGGCGCTGGAAGGCAGGCCCGTCGCCCCGCTCACCGCGCGCATGTACGCGGAATTCTTTTACAGCGGCGACCGTCAGATATTCGAGAAAGCGTATTTCGACCGGCGCAAGACCCTGTTTTCCCTGGCCGTGTGCGAGTGTATCGAAAACAGGGGCCGCTTCATCCCCGACATAGAGGACCTGATCTGGGCGATCTCGGAGGAGACCACCTGGGTGGTGCCCGCGCACCTGTCCCAGAATTCCCTGGGGGACGGCAAGGTCAAGCCCCTGGCTCAGCCGCGCCTCGCCAGGACCCACATAGACCTGTTCGCCGCGGAGACCGCCAGCATGCTGAGCTGGGTCAATTACCTGCTGGGCAGCCGCCTGAAGGCGGAGATCGTGTCCCGCCTGGAAGACGAGATCACCGGGCGCATACTTGACGTGTACGTCGCCCACCCGGAAATGGGCTGGACGGGCTTCAACGAGGGGCGCGCCCTCAACAACTGGACCCCCTGGATATACTCCAATCTGCTGGCGGTGACGCTGCTGAACGTAGAGGACGCCTCAAAGCGGGAGGCGCTGGTAAGGCTCTACGCCAAGGGGCTGGACGCGTTCCTGGCCACCTATTCCCTGGACGGGGGCTGCGACGAGGGCCCCGGCTACTTCGACAAGGCGGGCGCCTCCGTGCTGGATTTCCTGGAGATACTGGACACCGCCACCCAGGGCCGCGCCGCGCTGTGGAGCAATCCCCTGATCGCCAACATGGCGTCCTACATAATGTACGCCCACATCGACAAGGACTACTACGTGAATTTCGCGGACTGCGGCTGCCGCGTGCGCCCCGACGCCATGCTCCTGCGCCGCGCCGCCCAGAAGCTGGGCCTGGACAGGCTGAAGGCCCACGCCGAATACCTGCTGGCCAACTCCTACGCCGCGCTGCCCTACTCTTCGGGCTACGACAGCGTGTACCGCCGGCTGATCGACTGCGTCAGCTTCATGCGCTCCGGCCTCACCTCCAGGGGTGAGGAAAAGCCGCTGAGCCACTATTTTTCCGGCACCCAGGTGGCCGTCGCCAGGCAGCGCACCGACGGCGGCGGGCTGTTCGTGGCCGTCAAGGGCGGCAACAACGCCGAGAGCCACAACCACAACGACATAGGCAACTACATAATCTACTTAAACGGCGAGCCCTTCATAGTGGACGCGGGCGTGGGCACCTACCGCAGGGAGACCTTCTCCGCCGACCGCTACGAGATCTGGACCATGCAGAGCCGCTACCACAACACCGCCATTATCGGGGAACGTCACCAGCTGCCCGGCGCGTCCTGCCGCGCGGAGGGCGCCCAGTTCACGGACGACGAGGTGAGGGCCAGCTTCTCCATCGACATCTCCAAGGCGTACGGCGACTTCGCGCCCATAGACAAGTATCTGCGCCGCGTCACCCTGGACCGGGAGGCTGGAGAGATAACGCTTTGCGACGAAGCGGAACTCAGCGAAAGCGAGACCGTGACGCTGCCCGTCATGTGCGCGTATGAGCCCCGCATCGCGCCCGGCCAGGCGCAGCTGAGGGGCAAAAACGGAGTACTCAGGATCGTGTTCGACCCCGCCGTGTTCACGGTGTCCTGCGAGGAAGTGCCCCTTAATGACTCCAGGCTCAAAAATGCCTGGGAAAGGGACAGCCTGTACCGCCTGCTGTTTACCGCCCAGTCCCCCGCGCCCGTGCAGCAGTTCACGCTCAGATTCATGGTCTGATCAGCATACCGTTAAGCAAACACCGGGAGCCCAGCGGCTTCCGGTCTTTTATATCCGCGGGCTTTACTGCCCCGCCTTCCCGATGGCTCCCTTTGGGGACGTCCGCAAACGGGACGTTCAGAAACGGGACACCCCGAAACGGGACGTCCCGAAGCGGGGCCGCATACTAAGAACTAAATAACCAAGAACTAAATAACTAAGAAATAAATAACCAAGAACACAGCCACCAAGAACGCGCGCGGCGGCGGCTGTGTTTTTTATAATGAGAACGGATGAGCCGGAACGGACGTCGTATATGACGGCATAAACAAAAGCGGCGCAAAGCGCCGCCTCTAAAAGCTAACAGCTAATAGCTAATAGCTAACAGCTGACAGCTGACAGCTGCCGGCTTACATCTCCTCCACGATCACTCCCCAGTCATGCGTGCCGTCTCGCCGGTCGGGGAACATGATCCTCGCGTCCGCCGTCTTTTCCGGCCGGCCCAGACAGCTCTTTGCCCCGCTCACGGGATCGAGCAGGCTGCACACCGGGTCTTCAAAGGGCAGGGCCGCGGTGTTGATGCGGATGTCATCCCCTTCCGGCGAATAAGCGATAAAGCCCTTGGGCGTAAGCAGCGCGGCCTTGTAAAAATGCTTTTCGCCGTTTCCGACTATGAAGCCCGACGCCTCCCTGCCTTCAGCGAAACCGTATTGAAGCATAAGCTCCTTAAGATGCCTCATCTGCCCGCTGCCCGGGTCGTGCAGCGCCTCGTCCCAGGTGTTGAGCGGCCCGTATGAGCCTTTGAACTGCGGCTTATAGAACTGCATGATGGAGTTGTCCCCGTAGGTGTGGCCCGCCGCGCCGCTGAGCACGCTCCACCAGGCGTAGCGCCTCACGTCGTACGCCAGCCAGCGGGGCTGAGAGGGGTCGTGCAGGCCGTGGGGTATCAGCTCATACCCGGGCTCACCGTCCAGGGTGGGCTTGTCCGGGCAGGCCTTAAGGTCGTTAAGCGCGTAATTATAGTTGTCCTCGCCGTAGAACACGTCGTTGTCGTCCCACGCGCCCAGATTTTTCTGGGTATAGTCCCTGTGGCCGCTCTGGAACATGTTGAAGTCCAGCCAGGGGCTGTCCTTGAACCACATGGACGAGTCGCACCTGCCGAAGGGATGGTAGCCCACCAGCGTTTCGGGACACAGGCGCTTGAACTCGCGGCCCATCAGCTCGAACACGTCTTTGGCCGCGTCGCCCCTCACGTCGCCTCCCAGCAGCCAGATCACGTTTTCTTCTTTTCCGAAAGTGTCCGCCAGGAAGCGCACGTAGCCTGCCGCGTTGTCCGTGTTGAGCTGCCCGTTCTTCGCAAAGCTCCCCCAGGACGGCAGCAGCGCCATGAACATGCCCAGGCCCGCCGCCTCGCGCACTATGCCGAGCGCGTGCTCCCAGAAGCCTTCACGGGCGGGGCGGGCAAAGTCGTCGTCCGTGAGCGCACGTTTGCCGTCCAGAGTTGCGAAACCGCCGTGATGCACCAGCGTGGCCTGTATCACGTTAAAGCCCTTACCCGCGCGGTTTTTAAGGGAGACCGAAGCCTCCTCGCGGCTTAAGCGGCTGAAAAGCAGCCAGGCGGTGTCGCCCAGCCAGAAAAACGGCTTTCCGTCCAGGATAAAGTAACGTCCTTGAGTCTTAAGCTTCATGGCTCGACCTCCGATATGATCTATGGCAGGCTCCCCGCCGGGATCCGCCGTCCGGGGATAAAAAAACGCGGCGGGGGAAATGCTCCCCCGCCGTAAGCGTTTAGTCCTGGCTGTAAGGCAGCAGCGCGATGGCTCTGGCGCGCTTGATAGCGGTGGAGAGCTGGCGCTGATGTTCGGCGCACACGCCCGTCATGCGGCGGGGCAGGATCTTTCCGCGCTCGGAAGTGAACTTCTTGAGCCTGAGAATATCCTTGTAATCGATGTGCTGGATCTTGTCAACGCAGAAGGTGCAGACCTTCCTGCGGGGCTTGTGGCCGCGAGGGCGGCGGGCCATACGATCGGCTCTATCTTCAGACATAATTTTCCTCCTAATACTTGTGAAAACGGACACTCGGCCGGGGACGTTTCCGCCCCGTCCCGATCATGTCGGGAAATGTGCCCCAAAACCCCGGGGGTTTTGTGCTGCGCGCTCAGGCGCGCACGGTATTATTAAAACGGCAGCTCGTCGTCGTCCGCTTCCTCCATCTGGGAAGGCTGGTAAGCGGGCGCGGGAGCGGCGGCCTCGCCGCGGGGGGCTGTTTCGGCGTTTTCGCGCCTTTCCCCGTCTCCCATGGGAGTTACAAACTCCGCTTCATCAACCACGACCTCGGTCACGTAGCGCCTGGTCCCGTCCTGCGCATCATAGGAACGGGTCTGCAGGGTGCCCACGATGCCGATCTTCTTGCCCTTGGTAAAATACCGGGTCACGAAATCCGCCTGGGCTCTCCACGCGACACAGGAGATGAAATCCGCTTCCCTCACGCCCTGCTGGTTCGCGAACTTGCGCTGCACGGCCACGGTGAAATTGCACCGGTTTACGCCGCCCTGGGTGGTATAGGGTTCCGGATCCTTAGTGAGGTTTCCGACGAGTATAACCTTATTCATAAACTACCTGCTTTCAGATAACTGCGTACTGATTATTCGATCTCGGTCTGGGACTCCTCGGTAGCGTCGGCGACCGCTTCTTCTACGGCAGCCTCAGCAGCGGCTTCCACGGCCTCGGCGGGCTGAGCGGGCGCCTCGGCGGCGGGCTCGGCAGCCTCGGCGGTCTCCTCGGCGGGAGCGGCTTCCCTGGGCGCGTAGGGCTTCAGGGGCTCGCGCTTGGCGGGGATCTCGCCTTCCAGACGGGTCACGAGATAGCGGATGCACGCGTCGCTGATCTTGAAGTTTCTCTCAAGCTCACGGGGCAGCTCGCTGGGGGCAGACATGTACATGAGCACATAGTAGCCCTCGGTCTTGTAGTTGATGGCGTACGCCAGGCGGCGCTTGCCCCACTCGTCCACGCGCTCTACCTTGCCGCCGTTGTTCTCGACAACGGAGCTGAAGCGGCTGATCACGTCCTGCCTCGCCTGGTCTTCCAGAGCGGCGTCCAGAACGTACATGACTTCGTACTTGTTCATTAAATATCCTCCTTTTGGACTATACGGCCCTGCCTTTTCCTGCAGAGCAAGGATGCGCATTTGTTATAATAACACAGCCGGGTCAATAAAGCAAGGGCATTTTGAATTTTAACAATCCGGATTTAACACGCGGCGCTCCCCCCTGCAGAAGCGGAAGCGCGTCCGGACATAAAACGGCGCCGCCCTCCCCTCCGGGAGAACGGCGCCGCGCGCTTTACCGTTTTCAGGTCTTCTGTTCGGAAACGTGGGCCGCTTTTCTGCCCTTGCCGCGCAGGCCGGACAGGAAGGACAGGCTCGTGCCGTTGGACTTGGACACTATGTCGATGACCACGGCGGCCAGCAGCACCAGGCCCAGCACCACCTGCTGCACGGACTGCTGCATGCCCATTATGGACATGCCGTTCTTGATCATGCCCATGGTGAGCGCGCCCACCAGCGCGCCGCCCACGGTGCCGACTCCGCCGTAAGCGGAAGCGCCGCCGATGTAGCAGGCCGCGATGGCGTTAAGCTCCTCGCCCTGCCCCGCGCTGGGGAAGGAGGAGTTGGCGCGCACGGTGAAGGCCAGGCCGGCCAGCGCGGCCAGGAAGCCCATGTTCACATAGGTGAGGAACAGCATGCGCTGGGTCTTGACGCCCGACAGGCGCGCCGCGTTCACGTTGCCGCCCATGGCGTACAGGTGGCGCCCGATGACCATCCTGCTGGTGATGAAGGTGTATATGAGCAGCACCAGCGACACGGTGATCAGCACCGTGGGCATGCCCTTGTACTTGGCCAGGGAGTAGAACAGCCACAGCAGCACCGCGGAGATCGCGACGCACTTGAACAGCATGGTGCCCAGGGGATCCACGCTGTAGCCCTTGGAAACGCGCTGCGCCCTGTTCTTGATCTGCACGAACAGGAACACGAGCACCACTATGACACCTATCAGCATGGTGGTAAGGTTAAGGCCCAGATTGATCTTGAACAGGTCACCGATAAAGTCGGGGATCGCCGCGCCGAACACGTTGTTGAACGCGTCCGGGAAGGGCGCCTTGGTCTCGCCTTTCAGAAGCACCATCGTAAGGCCGTAGAACGTGAGCTGGCCCGCCAGGGTGACGACGAAGGCGGGGATCTTCACGTACGCGATCCAGAAGCCCTGCCACGCGCCGATCAGTATGCCCAGCAGCAGGCACACCAGCATGCTGAACCACACCGGCATGCGCCCGTCGATTATCAGCTTGGCCGCCACGGCGCCTATAAAGCCCATCACGCGGCCGACGCTCAGGTCTATGTTGGCGCTGGACACGATACACAGCAGCATACCGGTGGCCAGTATGATTATGTAGGAGTACTGGTTGATGACGTTGTAGACGTTGGCGGGAGTCAGGTTGGAATAGCGGGTGGTCACGAAGAAGAACAGGGTTATGACCACCAAAGCGATCAGCATCATGCTCTTGTTGGCCTTTTTGCCGATCTGCTTTAACAGCTCCGGCCTGAACCAGCCCAGGAAGCACAGCACGGCGATCACCAGCGCCAGGCCCGCCAGCCAGAAGAAGTAGTCCCAGTTGGCTTTCAGGAAGCCCTTGAAGCCCTTGCCCAGCTCCTCTATGCGCTTGATCTCCTCGGCCTCTTCCGCCTTTAGCAGCTTCTCGGCCTCCTCCACCTTGGCAAGCTCCGCGTTGAGTACGTCCACGGATCCGGTTTCCGTGGCGAATTCGTCCAGCGCCAGGGTCAGCCCGCCCTTTTCGCAGGCGTCCTTAATGGCGGCGCGCGCCTTGTCGAACTGCTTGGAGACCACCGTCTCGCAGCTCTGCTTGCTTTCGGTGTCGGTGATCTTGGTGATCTTCTTGAGCGCGGCCTTCACCTGGTTGCTTATCTTGGGCAGATTGCTGTTGGCCTGCTCGATCGCCTCGGCGTCGTCCTCGCTGCGGCCCGCGTAGGACTGTATGTCCGCGTACTTGTCCGTTATGGTCTTCATGTGCTTGTCGGCCGCCTCGGCTCTCTGGGCGCGGGCTTCGCTGATGAAGCCGTCCGCGACGGCAGGGTCTCCTCCCGCCGCCTTGAGCGCCGCCTGATCCTTTTCCATTTGGCCTATATAGGCGTCCATGTTGGCCAGGGACTGTTCGCCGGCCAGTTTATAGCACTCCGCCTCCGCCTCGTACGTCCTGACCTTCTCCAGGTATTCCTCATACGGGGTTTTCTGCGCGGCGCGCTCCTGGCGCTCGTAGCCGAGCCCCAGCGCTCCGAATACGGACAGCGCGATCGCCACTGCCAGCAGAAGTATCATTCCGATCTTAGCGCCGTGTTTCATGCTTCAATTCCTTCTTTCGCAGTTGAGAATCTCATTCGGCTTCGGTGCCGATGTTGGTCTTGCTGGCCTCCATGATCATCTGCATGATGATCTCCTGATTGGCCTGTTCCACCGGAAGCTCGCCAATCAGCTTGCCTTCGCACATCACGTATATGCGGTCGCACATGCCCAGCAGCTCCGGCAGCTCGGAGGATACCATAAGCACGGTCTTGCCCTCCGCCGCCATGTCGTTGATTATGCAGTAGATCTCGTATTTGGCGCCCACGTCAATGCCGCGCGTGGGCTCGTCCAGCATCATTATGTCCGGCTCCGCGTACATCGACTTGGCCACCAGCACCTTCTGCTGGTTGCCGCCGGACAGGTTGTTTACGTACTGTTCCACCGAAGGCGTTTTGATGCCCAGTTTTTGCCTGTATTCCTGCGCTTTGGCGTATTCCAGGTCGGCGTTCATCACGCCTCTTTCGCTCACGAAGCCCAGGCGCGACAGGGTGATGTTGTGTTTTATGGAATTTGTCAGGACCAGCCCGTCGCCTTTGCGGTCTTCGGTAACATATGCCAAGCCTGCCTCCACCGCGTCAGACACGGTGTTCAGGCGAATTTCCTTGCCGTCTTTTAACAGCTGCCCGCTGATATGGGTGCCGTAAGCCTTGCCGAACACGCTCTGGCACAGCTCCGTGCGCCCGGCGCCGATAAGCCCGGCTATGCCCACGACCTCGCCTTTGCGCAGATTGATGGACACGTTGTCCACTACCTTGCGCTCGGGATACAGGGGGTGATGCACCGTCCAGTTCTTGATCTCAAACGATACGGGGCCGATCTCCACTCCCTCGCGCTTGGGGAAACGGTTGGTCATTTCGCGCCCGACCATGCCCTTTATTATGCGCGCTTCGGAGAAATCGTCGGTCTTTTTGTCCAGAGTCTCTATTGTCTTGCCGTCGCGGATGACGGTGATGTGGTCCGCCACATAGGCGATCTCGTTCAGCTTGTGGGAAATGATGATGGAAGTGATGTGCCGGGTGTCCTTGAGCAGCAGAAGCAGGTCCAGCAGGTTCTTGCTGTCCGACTCGGTAAGCGAGGACGTGGGCTCGTCCAGTATCAGCAGGCGGACGTTCTTGGCCAGCGCCTTGGCGATCTCGACCAGCTGCTGCTTGCCCGTGCCGATGTTCTTTATCAGCTCGCGGGGGGAATCTTCCAGTCCCACTATGCGCATGAACTTTACGGCGTTGTCGTATGTGGCGTCCCAGTCGATGACGCCCTTCGTCTTGCGCTGCTCGTTGCCCAGGAACATGTTTTCGGCGATGGTCAGGTAAGGCACCAGCGCCAGTTCCTGGTGGATTATAACGATGCCCCTGCTTTCGGAATCGCGGATCTCCTGGAAACGGCATTCCTCCCCGTCGTACAGGATATCGCCTTCGTATGTGCCGTAAGGATGGATTCCGCTGAGCACCTTCATCAAAGTGGATTTGCCCGCGCCGTTTTCGCCCACCAGCGCGTGGATCTCGCCGTCCTCCACCTGAAGGTTAACGTTGTCCAGCGCCTTGACGCCCGGAAACGTCTTGGTAATGCCCCGCATTTCCAAAAGATTCATAGGATCAGTCCCTTCTGTCTGTCAAACAAAAGAAATACGATGAAAGGGCGGTTTTGCCCGCCCTTTCACGCAAGCGGAAAGACTTCCGCCGGGTCAGTATTACTTGAGGTCGTCCTCGGTGTAGTAGCCGGACTCGAGGAGCAGCTCTACGTAGTTGTTCACATCGGCGAACACGGGATCGCACAGGAAGGAGGGAACCACCTTCACGTTGTTGTCGTAGGTGCCGATATCGTTTACGGGCACATCTTCGCCCAGCAGGTAGGCGTTGACCATCTCAACGACCTGGGCGGCGAGGGTGCGGGTATCCTTGAACACGGACATGCTCTGCTTGCCGGCGATGATGTTCTTCATGTTGGCCTTGTCGCAGTCCTGACCGGTGATCACGGGGAAGTTCTCGATGGGGCAGCCCGCCTGCTCGAGGGAGTTGGCGATACCCATGGCCAGAGAGTCGTTGGGGCTGAGCACCAGATCCGGGAAGGTGCCGTCGGTGTAGTAGGCAGCCAGCAGGTTGTCCATACGGGTCTGGGCGTCGGGAGTGCCCCAGCCCAGGATGGCGCAGGTCTCAAAGTCGGACTGGCCGGAGACGACGTTCAGCTTGCCGCTCTCGATGTAGGGCTTGAGCATATCCATGGCGCCGTTGTAGAAGAAGCGGGCGTTGTTGTCATCGGGAGAACCGGCGAACACTTCCATGCGGTAGGTCTTGTCGGTGGTCTCGAGTCCGAGCTTCTCGATGATGAACTGGGCCTGGATGTTGCCGACCTTGTAGTTGTCGAAGGTGGCGTAGTAGTCCACAGCCTCGGTGTCCATGAGCAGACGGTCATAGGCGACGACCATGACGTCGTTCTCCTTGGCGGTCTTCAGCACCGCGCCCAGGGAGCCGCCGTCGATAGCGGAGATGACCAGCACTTTGCAGCCCTTGGTGATCATGTTCTCAATGTCCGCGATCTGCTGGGCCACGTTGTTGGCGGCGTAGGTCAGCATGACCTCGTAGCCGTTCTCTTCAAGT
>JAGCIC010000022.1 GCA_017648805.1 Clostridia bacterium | reverse complement strand
GTGTCCAGCGCTATGGTGGTCTTGCCCGTCTGGCGGTCGCCGATTATGAGCTCCCTCTGGCCCCGGCCTATGGGGATCATGCTGTCTATGGCCTTTATGCCCGTCTGCAGCGGCTGGCTCACGCCCTTGCGCTTGATTATGCCCGGGGCGGGCCGCTCTATGGGGCGGAATTCCGCCGCGTCTATGGGGCCCCTGCCGTCAATGGGCTGACCCAGCGCGTCCACCACGCGGCCTATCAGGCTTTCGCCCGCGGGCACGCTCACCACGCGCCCCGTGCGCTTCACGGTGTCGCCTTCGCGGATGCCCTCCGAGTCGCCCAGCATGACTATGGACACGAAATCCTCCTCCAGGTTCAGCGCCATGCCGTACACGCCGGTGGGGAACTCGATCAGTTCGTTCACCGCGCACTCGTTAAGCCCCGACGCCCGGGCGATGCCGTCGCCTATCATGAGCACGCGGCCCGTCTGGCTCTCGTCCACCCGCTTTTCGTAGCTTTGAATCTGCGCCTTTATGATCTTGCTTATCTCGTCGGCTCTCAGTTCCATCTTACCCGTCACTTTCTATAACGTCAGGGCGTCCAGCGTTTTCGCCAGATGCCTAATGTCGCCCGCCACAGTGCCGTCCAGTGTCTCGCCGTCGGCTTCCACTCGCACGCCCCCCAGCACGGAGGGGTCGAGCTTCTGGGTCAAAAGCAGCGTCTTGCCCGTTTTCTTTTCCAGCGCCGTCTTAAGCCTGTCCAGCTGCCCGGCGCTCAGCTCTACCGCGCTGATCACCCTGGCCTCGATTATGCCGCTGTCCTTAAGGTACTCCCGCCTGAAAAGCCTGATCACTTCCGGCAGCAGCTTAAAGCGCCCCTTTTCGGCCAGCAGCTTCATGAGGTTCAGTATCCTTTCGTCCGCCCGGCCCTTAAACGCCTCGTCCAGCAGCTTTAAACGCTCCTCCTTGGGTATTTCCGGGGAGGAGATCAGCTTTACATAGCCTGGATTCTCGCTCACGAGCTTTGAGACGCTCTCCAGCTGGGGCAGAAGCGCCTTAGCCGAGCCGTCCTCTTTGGCAAGCTCGTACAGCGCCCCCGCGTAAACGTTGGCGGCGCTCATTTGTCATTCTCCAGGGAAGAGATAAAGCCGTCTATCAGCCGGGCGTGGTCGGTGGCGTCGATCTCCTTCTCGGTCACCTTCTCGGCCAGGCTCACCGCCATGTCCGATATCTCGCCCTTCAGCTCGTTTCTGGCCTTTTTCTTTTCCAGCTCTATGTCCCGGTACGCCTTTTCCAGTATAGCGGCGGACTCGGTCTTGGCCTGGGACACGATCTCCTCTTCCCGCTGATGCGCCTGGTCCAGAGCCTCCCTGACCAGCCTGTCGCCGGTCTGCTTGGCTTCCGCCAGCCTGGCTGTGTACTCTTCCTTGAGCGCGCCCGCCTCGTCCTCCGCCTGTTTGGCGCGGGCGTAGGCGTCGTCCACTTCCTTCTGGCGCTTCTCGATCAGCCCCATTATGGGTCCGGTCAGGTATTTTTTCGCCACCAGGAAGATGATAAGGGTGTTGAGCAGCACAAACAGCGCGGTAAAGAAGTCCACGCCTATGAAGCTTTCAAACCGCTCCATCAAACCTTCTCCTTCGCTTTTACGCCACCGCGAACATCAGCAAAAAGGCGATAAGCAGCGAGTAGATACCGGTGGTCTCCGCTATGGCGCAGCCCAGTATCATGTTGGTCCTCAGGGTGCCCGCCGCTTCGGGCTGCCGGGCCATGCCCTCCAGCGCCTTGCTTACCGCGATGCCTTCGCCGATGCCGGGGCCGATGGCTCCGAAGCCCATGCAGATGCCCGCGCCGATGGCGCAGCCCGCCTTGATGATCGCCTGTTCCATAATATATACCTCCAAATTATTGTCGCTTTTGTATGCTTACGGGGGTCTCCCCCGTCAGGTCTCAATCCTCTGCGGGACAGCTCCCCGCTATATAC
>JAGCIC010000021.1 GCA_017648805.1 Clostridia bacterium | reverse complement strand
CCTCCGCCTGCCCGAGGGCTACAGCACCGTGATCTCCGAGGACGGCGGCAACATCTCCAAGGGGCAGAAGCAGCTGCTCACCATCGCCCGCGCCATGCTGTACGCCGCGCGCATGCTGATTTTGGACGAAGCTACCTCCAACGTGGATACCTCCACCGAGCGGGAGATACAGTCCGCCATGCGCCGGCTGATGCAGGGCAAGACCTGCTTTGTGATCGCCCACCGCCTGTCCACCATCCAGAACGCAGACCTCATCCTGGTGCTGGACAAGGGCGACGTGGTGGAGCAGGGCACGCACCGCAGCCTGATGGAGAAAAAGGGGTTTTACTACCGGCTGTACAGAAGCCAGTTCGAGTGAGGCGCGTATGACCAAGCGAAAAAAACTCTTCGGCGGCGACGAGCGACGGGCCCGCTACGCGGCATCCGGCGTGAACGAAAAGCTGATCATGAACTTTCTGGACATCCACCGCACGATGCGCGCCCTGTACGAAGGCCGCGCCAGCCGCCCCAGCGTGCTGATCGCCCTGGGGCGCACGGGGCCTGTTGCCCAGAAAGCTTTGACCGAGCACCTGGAGATCCAGCCCGCCACCATGAGCGACGCCCTGCAGGGGCTGGAGAGCGCGGGCCTCATCCAGCGGCTTGAAAGCCCCAGTGACCGGCGCACCGCGCTGATCGAGCTTACGGAAGAGGGGCAGAAGGAGGCCCGCGCCGCCTACCAAAGGCGCATGGAGCGCCACGCGCAGATGTTTATTGACCTGTCCCCCGAGCAGAAAGAGCAGCTGCTTTCCCTGCTGGAAGCCCTGAACGCCTCCTGGCAGAAACAGTACGGCGACCTGGCGGGAAAATAAGAACGCCCATTCAAAACAGACTATGGTCTGTTTTGATCGCCTGCCTGTTTTTTACGTTTGTCATTGAACTTGTGTATCCATACGTGGTATAATCATTTCGAATCCGTCGCGTTATGCGCATCATCAAGCAAAGAGAGGTATCGGCTATGAGCACATGTCCCTGGCAGGACCCCGGCGTTATCCATATCGGCAAGGAGGAGCCCCGCGCTTCCTTCATCCCCTACCCAGACATCGCCTCCGCCGAGGCGGGCATGCGGGACTTTGACCCCTATTACAGGAGCCTGAACGGCTCGTGGCGGTTCAAATACTTTGAAGACGGCGACTGCCCCGAAGACATCGGCGAGATCGTGACCGATCCTGAGGAAGAAAGCTTTTTTGACGAGGAAGACTGGGACGATATCGACGTGCCCGGCAACTGGCAGATGTACGGCTACGACGTGCCGGACTACACCAACGTCACCTACCCCATCCCCCTCGATCCGCCCTACGTGCCGGACCTGAACCCCGTGGGACTGTACCTAAGGGAGTTCACGATCGACAAAAAGCGCCTGCGCGGCCGGGTATACCTGAACTTCGACGGCGTGAACGGCGCGTTCTTCGTGTATGTAAACGGCCATCAGGCGGGCTTTTCCAAGGTGGCCCACATGCCCGCGGAATTCGACATCACCCCCTACCTGAACGAGGATATGAACCTGCTGGCGGTGAAGGTATACAAGTGGAGCGACGCCACCTATCTGGAGGATCAGGACTGCTGGCGCTTGAGCGGCATCTTCCGCGACGTGTATCTGCTCACCGTGCCCAAAGAGCATATCCGCAATATCGTCGCCCGTCCCACCCTGTCCGACGATTTCAAAAACGGCCTGCTGGACGTGGAGATCGAAGCGCTGGGTGAAAACGTCAGGGCAGAATTTATCCTGACCTACGGAAGCGAGACCGTGGCGCATAAAAAAGCCGAAAACGGCAAAGCCTCCTTCCTCAAAAAGAACGTGCATGCCTGGACAGCGGAAACACCGGAGCGCTACGCACTGTACGCGGTGTTGCGCGCAGGCAGGTCCGTCAAAGAAGTCGTAAAGCTCATGATCGGCTTTAAGACCGTGGAGCTGAAGAAAAACGGCCTGTTCATCAACGGCCAGAGCGTGAAGCTCAAGGGCGTGAACCGCCACGACACCCACTGCCGCCTGGGCCACGTGACCCCCATGGACGCGCACGTGAAAGACGTGACCCT
>JAGCIC010000020.1 GCA_017648805.1 Clostridia bacterium | reverse complement strand
GACAAAAAGGACATCACCGTGTACCAGCTAATGACCCATACCGGGGGCTTTGAGCCCAGCTTCCGCCTGGACAGACTTGGGATTGAGCCCAAAGACGCCGTAAAGGCCATACTTGCCAGCAAGCTGGTATCAAAGCCGGGGGAGAAGGTCAACTATTCCTGCATGGGCTACATCACCCTGGGCAAGCTGCTGGAAAAAGCTTACGGGGAAAACCTTAAGACGCTGTCCGAAAAGATGGTGTTCGGCCCGCTGGGCATGAAGCACACCGGCTATCTGCCCGTGAGCGCAAACGTGGCGGCGACTGAGATCGACCCCGCCACGGGCAAGGCGATCAAAGGCGTGGTGCACGACGAGAACGCCCGCTTCCTGGGCGGCATCTCCGCCAACGCGGGAGTGTTTTCCAACGTAGGGGACATGATCCTGTTCTGCCGGATGCTCGCGGGCGGCGGCAAGGGCTTCCTTTCTCCCGCGGTGTTTGAAAAGGCCATCCGCTGCCACACCCCCGACGACACGGACTCCCACCGGGGCCTGGGCTTCCACCTGGGAGGCACGGAGTTCAATTACATGGGCGATCTGTTCCCCGCCTGCTCTTTCGGGCATACGGGCTTCACGGGCACATGCATCGCCGTGGACCCCACCACGGGCTTCTGGGTCATACTGCTCACCAACCGGGTGCATCCCACCAGGGAAAACTTCGGCCTGTTCCGTTTCCGCAGGGCGCTGCACAACGCGCTGTACGCCCAGGCCAGCAAAAATCTGTTTTAAGGAGAAATGACGATGCCTGACTACAAAGCGGCGGCAAGAGACTTTATTGAAAACGAGACCCAGTTCCATCTGGGCAAGATACCCACCGAGCAGTCCAATCCCCTCACCCGGGGGCTGTCCTCCATAATCAAAAAGGACACCAAGGCGGGCGTGAAGACCATACTCGCGGCGGACAAATACATCCCCGAAGTGAGCCGCGGCTGCTTTAAGGGCGAAGAGTTTAAACGCCTGGTGAGCGAGATACTGCGCTGCATGGAGGAGGACCGCAAAGTGGTGTTCTCGTCCGTGGGCGCGTCGGGACGCATGGCGCTGCAGCTGGACTCCACCTGGAGGCTGTTCTGGCACGACATGATAAACAAACTGCCCCTGAGGGCGGAGGAATTCACCCGCCTGGCGGAAGTCACCAACAGCTTTATGACCGGCGGCGACCGGGCGTGCGTGAGGAGCGTGGAGAACTTTGAGGACTACATGACCTTCGGCGCCCGCCAGACGGTGGACAGCGGCGTGACTCCCGGAGACGTGCTGGTGGTGCTGGCGGAGTGCGGCTTAAGCTCCTCCACCGTGGGCAGCGCCATACAGGGAGACGAACTGGGCGTGTCCACGTACTACTTCTACTGCAATCCCAAGGACGTGCTGTGCGAGCACCTGGAGCGCGCCCGCAAGGTATTCGCCCGCACGGGCATCCACTTCGTGCCCCTGTTTGCGGGGAACATGGCGGTGGCGGGTTCCACCCGCATGCAGGTGACCACCATAGAACTGCTGGTGGCGGGCGCCGCGCTGGAAGTGGCGGCCAGGCAGTGGATCGATAAGCATCTGAACGCGGACGAGGCGGCGGCGATCGGACTTACGGCGCTTGAGCCCGAAAAGTATTCCGACGAGTTTGAAAATCTGGTGGCCCAGCTGGGCAGCGGCGAGGCGCTGGAAGGCATGGCCAAAGCCGTGGAGTACGAGACGGACACCTACACCGCGGGCGGGCTCATCACCTACATAACCCACGCCTACCTGCAGGACATACTGACCGACACCACCGAAAGGCAGCCCACCTTCACCCTGCCGCCTTTCCGCCGCACCGACGACCGCACCAGCCCCATCTCCTGGGCGTACGCCAAGGACCCGCTGTATCCGTCCTCCATCGCATGGCAGCACATCATCCGCCGGCCCATAAAGGGACTGGACTGGACGAAGGAAGACTACATAAAGATGGGCGCGGCGCAGAACATACTGGACAATCCGCCCAAGGTGGGCAGCGAGGAACTGAGCTATTACGACCTGGGCTGGTCGGACGACGAGAGCCGCTATTCCCGCCATCCCGCGCGCCTGGTGCTGGTGGACACGGACGGCCTGAGCGCGAACAGGGGCTGCCTTGACTGGTTCAACAAAAACAAAGCCAAGTTCGACGGCACGCTTACCCTGCGCCTGGGGGACATCCCGGAAGGCAGCCTCAGTGACAACGAGATCCGCGTGCCGCTCAAACTGCCCCACACGCTGATGGAGCTTATGACCCACGTGGCGGTCAAGCTGGCGTTCAACCTGCTGTCCACCGCCACCATGGCCAAGATGGGCAGGGTGTGGAGCAACTGGATGATACAGGTGCTGCCCACCAACAAAAAGCTGATCGACCGCTCCACCCGCATCATCGCGGAGCTGGCGCACATACCCTACGAGCAGGCCTGCGAGGAGTTCTTTAAAAGCTACCTGTCCCGTCCCGAAGGCCAGGAGTACCGCGAGAGCTACGTGGTGGAGACCCTGCGCCGCCTGGGCGTGGACCCGGATAAGGATTAGCTTATAGTCCGCCCAAAGCGCCTTAGCGCAAAACGATCAAAACAGATACAAGGGACACCGCCGGCGGCGGGTCCTTTGTGTTTTGTGTTCTTGGTTTTATATTATTCAATTTTTTATTACTTGGTTATTTATTATTCTATATAGACCCATGTTATCCAGGCCTGGATTTACCGGGGCTGGGTTTTCCATGCCCGGGTTTACCAGGGGTGGATCATCCAGGGGTGGAAAACAGGGGTATGGCCTGTGAAACGCGGATCCGCGAGCGGAAGACATAAGCCCGGAAGCGCACGAAGTCTTCGGGCAATAAAAACGCGGGAGCGCCTCTAAAGCGCTCCCGCGGTGTCGGATAAACTATTCGTCGTCCTTTTTGCCCGCTTCGGTCTCGGCCGAGATCACTTCGTTCAGGGTCTCCTTGTTGCGGGAGGTGAAGAACACGATCAGTCCGCCCAGCAGACCCACACCCCACAGCGCGAGGCCCAGGCCCACTTTGTCCAGGAACAGCAGCACCAGCCCCGCCAGCCAGAGTACGGATATGACGATGAGCAGTATCAGCCTGGGCATGGGTATTTTATTGGTTTCCTTCATGGGATTCTCCTTTTTGCTGCCTGAGCAGCTCGTCCGCGTAGCGTCCCCTCATGCCGGAAGGGCGGGCGGACACCTTTTTGATCTTGTTTTCTATCTGCCTTGACAGGTCTATGCCCAGGCAGTCCATAAGCTGGAAGCCGTACATGCACACGTCCGCGAACTCCTCGCCTATGGCCTGCGCCCGCTGGGGATCTTCGCCGTTCAACAGCGCCTGCACCTGCTCGGGCTCGAGCCACTGGAAATGCTCCAGCAGCTCGGAGGCTTCCACGTTCAGCGCCATGGCCACGTGCTGGGGGTTCTGTATGCCGTTTGTGTCTCCCCAGCCCTTGGCGAGCACCAGGCGGTGGATCGCCTCCTGCAGCTCGCGGATGGTGGTCTCGGAATCGGTCATAACGGTTTACTGCGCCTCGGGTCTGAGCTTCAGCGCGCTGCCCAGGTTATTGCCGTCGTAATCGTAGGAGACGGAATAGCAGTAGGACTGGCTGCTGGTGAAGCTGTCGTAGAGCACTTCCATGCGGTCCGCGTCCAGCCTGATCTCATAAGGCCAGTAGATGAAGTCGCTGTCGTTCTTCGCACGCCACAGTATCACGCCCTCTTTGGACAGGGCCAGGGGCGCGCTCTCGTAGTAGCCGACCAGGTAAGCGGTGCCGTCCTTGCCCACGGCCGTGGTGAGGGAGCCGCCCACGTGCTGGGCTTCTTCGGAAGTGTTCTCCCACTCCACGTCCTGCCAGTATCCCACGGGATAGGCGGTGAAGCCGTATCCGGTCAGGAACAGCACGATCAGGGGACGGTCGGCGGAGCCCATTATGAACGCCTCGGTGGAGTAAAGCTCGGTGGCGTGGTCGCTTTCGACGCCCGTGCTCCAGCGGGGAGTCCAGCTTGCGTCGTAGCACACGACCTTAAGCTCTTCCTTTTCGCCGTAATACAGGCGGCGGGCGACTGCGGTGTAGCCGTTAAAGGAGTACTTGAGCACTTCGGTGCCCAGGCTCTCGAAAGCCTCCAGGGTGGGCATGTCGACGCCCAGGGAGTCAAAGCCGCTGTAACTGTAGCTGGGTACGTATTCCTGCAGGTACTGCTTGGCCACGTAACCCGTCTGGCCGTTGTACACGCACTCCACGTACTTGTCGTTCACCTGTACGCAGCCGCTTACCACGCCGCCCAGGGGTATCTTCTGCAGCTGCGCGGAATTGGCGTTGGGCTTGGCTCTCAGGCTCGCCCATTCGTTCACGTTCACGACCATCATCTGGTCGGGCAGCGGCGGATAGTAGGGCACGGGGGTGGGAGCGGG
>JAGCIC010000222.1 GCA_017648805.1 Clostridia bacterium | reverse complement strand
GTTCAGGTTGCCCTTGCCGCACAGGTGCAGCACCTGGAAGCTCTCGGTCAGCCGCGGCAGCGCCTGCCACAGCACCTGGTTGATGGCCTGGGCGCCGCTGGAGCCGCCCATTACCAGCAGTACGGGCTTGTCCTGAGTGAAACCGAAGGTCTTAAGGCCGCGTTCGCGGCTGCCTTTGAACAGCTCGTCGCGGATGGGCGCGCCCACGTATATGCCCTTTTTGCCCGCGTTCTTCGCGGTCTCGGGGAAGGTGGTCAGAAGCGCCTTGGCGAAGGGCTTGCACAGGCGGTTGGCCAGGCCGCTGGTCATGTCGCTCTCGTGGATCAGCGCGGGCACGCCCTTCATCCTTGCGGCCACGACCACGGGCAGGCCCACGTAGCCGCCCTTGGAGAACACTATGTCGGGCTTGACTTCGTCAATGATCCTGCGGGACTCTTTTACGCCCTTGAGCGTCTTGCCTATGTCGGTAATATTCTTGGAGGACAGGTATCTGCGCAGTTTGCCAGCGGGTATGGCGTGATAGGTGATACCCTGGACCTTGCCCATTATGTCCCGCTCCATGCCGTTTTCCGTGCCCACGTAGTGGACCTCCCAGCCGTCCTGCATCAGGCGGGGGATGATGGCCAGGTGCGGGGTAACGTGTCCGGCGGTGCCGCCGCCGGTAAGGATGATCTTCATTCGTTTAGCTCCGTTACGAGTTATGTGGGTAGATTATACAACATTTTTGGAGCGCCTGTTTTACGGTGCGGTAAATTGGGCTTTAATTTCGTTTTGCGAAAGGCGCTCAAACGCCAGTTTCTGCCCCAGCAGCGCGGTCTCCTTCACGTCCAGCCCCAGGGCGGTGCCCATCGCCAGCCCCGCGCACAGGCTGTCTCCCGCGCCGGTGGTCTGGCAGGAAAATGTCCTTTCCGGCGCAAGCAGCCCTTCCCCGTTCTCGCCCCGCCAGTACAGGCCGTCTTTCCCCAGGGAGATGAACACCCGCCGTATCCCCATGCGGCAAAGCGTTTTCGCCGCTAAAGCGGGGGAGGTCTCGCCGGTCAGGAACCGCGCTTCCATCAGGTTGGGCTTGAACGCCGCAAGGCGGGGGAACAGGGGCTTAAGGCGCGCGCACTTGCTCACGCTTACCGCGTCGGCGACGATGGGGATCTTCACATTGTCGGATGCGCTTTTCAGCGCCTCTTCGGAGAGGTTCGCGTCCACCACGCAGGCGGCCGAGCGGTTTATGTCTTCCGAAGCGGCTTTTATAACGCCGTAAGTCACATGCTCCGCGGCGGACATGTCGTTTACTGCCAGGAGCATTTCGCCCTCCCGGGAGTGCAGGGACAGGTACATGCTTTCGTCTTCGGCGGCGTCAACCGCGCGGGACAGGTCGAGACCGAGATTTAGGCAGTCCCGCTTAAGCGCGTCTCCCGCCATGCCACCCGGCAGGGCGGTGACGAACAGGACCTCCTGCCCGTGTCCCCTCAGCGCCGCGGCGATGTTCCGCCCCACTCCGCCGGGAGAGAGGCCGATCCTGCCGGGGTTGCTGTCCCCGGGACGCGTTTCGCCCGTGATAACGCCTGTGACGTCCAGGTTTATGCCGCCTACCACCGCGAATCTCATGTGTCTCCCCCCGGGAAGCACTTTTCATCCGTGGAAAGGGCTTCGGCAGGCGCGTTTTCGCCTATGTACTCGAAGCGGGGGCGGGTCACGCCGTTTCGGGTGACCGTCTCGGTCCACATGGACAGGGGGCGCACCCACAC
>JAGCIC010000221.1 GCA_017648805.1 Clostridia bacterium | reverse complement strand
GCGAGGCGCGCTGTCCGTATCCGGTTTTCTGCAGCAGACGTTTTTCCGCAAACCCAAAGCAGGCCCATACGTGCTGGGCATTTCGTCCGGCGCGAAGCTGATTGTGGGCATAATGATGGTCTATCTAATCAGGTATGTGTCCGGCGTGCCTTTCTGGGCGGTCATGGCTGCGGCGTTCGCGGGCTCCATGCTGGTCATGCTGTTCGTGCTTATGTTCGCGCAGCGCGTAAGAAGCATGGCGGCGCTGCTGGTCATAGGCATCATGATAGGCAGCATCTGCACGGCGATCACGGATTTCTTCATCACCTTTGCGGACGAAGCCAACGTGGCAAACCTGCATCACTGGTCCATGGGCAGCTTTTCGGCGGTATCGTGGCCGAACCTGCACGTGATATCGGCAATCGTTTTCACTGCGCTGGCGCTGTCGTTTATGCTGTCCAAACCCATATCCGCGTACCGGCTCGGGGAGAACTACGCCCGCAGCATGGGCGTGAACGTGAAACTGTTCCGCGTGGCGCTGATCGGCCTGTCCAGCGTGCTGTCGGCGTGCGTGACGGCGCTTTCGGGACCGATCTCGTTCGTGGGCGTTGCCGTACCGCATATGACCAAGCTCCTGTTCGGCACGTCAAAACCGGCTGTCATCATACCTGGTTCGTTTTTGCTGGGCGGCGTGTTCTGCATGGGCTGTGACCTGATCGCCCGCACTGCTTTCGCTCCTTCAGAGCTTGCCATAAGCACCGTTACGGCGGTGTTCGGGGCGCCGGTGGTCATAACGCTTATGATAAACCGGCAGAGGAGGCGCGGCGATGACTGATGGTTACGTGTTTTCTACCGAGGGACTGTGCGTCGGTTATAAAGGCAAAGCGCTGATAAACGACATCAACATACGCCTGGAGAAAGGAAAGATCCTGGCGCTGATCGGGCCCAACGGCGCGGGCAAATCCACGATACTCAAAACCGTCACAGGGCAGCTGCCGGCCATTTCGGGGAAGACATTTGTGGAAGGCCGTGAGCTTGGCAGATGGCCGCGGGGCGAGCTGGCCAAAAAGCTGGCTGTGGTGCTTACCGAGCGCGTCCGCACGGAAATGATGACCTGCTTCGAAGTGGCGGCGATGGGACGCTATCCCTACACCGGGCGTTTCGGGGCTTTGACCGCCGAGGACAAGCGTACCGTGCAGGACACGCTCAGGCGCGTCAGGGCGGACGACATAGCAGATAGGGATTTTTCACAGATCAGCGACGGGCAGAGGCAGCGCGTACTTTTGGCGCGCGCACTGTGCCAGCAGCCGGAAGTGCTGGTGCTGGACGAACCCACTTCCTTCCTGGACATACGCAACAAGATCGAGCTATTGGACATACTGCTGGAAACGGCGAGGGAAAAGCAGACGACAGTGATACTTTCACTGCATGAGATCGACCTGGCAGAAAAGGTTTCCGACCTGATCATGTGCGTCAGGGGCGATCACGCCGAAGCGCCGGATACGCCCGACAGGGTCTTCACGGACGCCCACATAAAAGAACTGTACGGCATTACGCAGGGCAGCTATCTGGTGAACAGGGGCAGCGTGGAACTGGTGAAGACGCAGGGAGAACCGCGGGTGTTCGTGCTGGGCGGCGCCGGAAGCGGGCTTAACCATTACCGCGAACTGCAGAAAAGGCGTATACCGTTCGCTGCGGGCATACTGGCCGAGAACGATATGGAGTTCGAGGTAGCCAGGGCCCTTGCCCAAACGGTGGTGAGCAGTCCGGCGTTTGAGACCGCGTCCGAAGAGACAAAAGCGCGGGCGGAGGAGAAGATGCTCTCCTGCGGGACGGTGCTGGCCGCCTTCGATCCTGCTGCACAGACAGCCAACCCCAATACCGGGCTGCTGGAAACAGCCCGGCGGCACAAATTGAATATTGTGTTCTCCGCGGGAGAACTGCAATAGAATAATGAACGGAGGGAGTCCCATGAAAAAACTGATTTCACTTCTGCTGGCGCTGGTACTTCTGCTTATCTGCGCGTTCGGCGCGATGGCGGAAGAAGAAGACGAAGAGAACTACGAGACCGGCGACGCTGCTCTGGACCTGGTGCGCAACGAGGACGGGATCGGCGACAAAGAACTGCTGGTCGTATC
>JAGCIC010000220.1 GCA_017648805.1 Clostridia bacterium | reverse complement strand
TGTGCGCGCCGCGTATATGCGTGCGGGCGCAGGATCGGAAACCCGCCGTAGCAAAAAGTATTTTGCTCTGTTGCGGTTATATGGTATACTATAATATAAGCATCGGAAGGGGAAGATGCCCCGATGGGGCGGAAGCCGGACCGGAAGCTGATATGCGAAGAGGACTGATGCGTTTGATGATATGGGAAGAGGGGGCGGCGGATTGAACACGGAAACGTCTGCAAGCTTTGACAGGCTGACGGAAGAGCTGCCGGAAGGTCCGTACAGCATAGTGGACATACTGCCCGAGCAGGTCCCCCAAGGCGCGGCAGGCCGGTATTTCGCCGTGGAAAAGTACTATCTGCAGCCGGAAAGGCTACGTGCGCTGCGGCGCAGGTTCGCCGGAATAATACTCAGGCTCAACTGTTATTATGACATGACCGTCTCGTTTGACGGCGGCGAAAGCCGGGAAGCAAACCCCGACCCGGAAGTGTTTGCCCAAAGGCTTGCGGACATGTCCGGCAACGGCTTTCTGCGCGTCGTATTTGAGGCGCAGAGGGCGATGATAGACATCGGGCCTGATGACACGTATATGACCGTGTACGACCCGGATTCCCGCCTGGCGGACAAGCTTGAGCCCCTGGCACGCTCGGAGGGCCTGTTCGTGTGGAGCCCTTCCGGGAAACAGGACTGACATTTTAAAAGCATAAGGAGGAATGACCATGAAGGCTCTGGTAGCGTATTTCAGCGCGGAGGGAACGACGGCAAAGCTGGCGAAGGAACTGTCGGAAACAACAGGTGCGGACCTTTTCGAGATCAGGCCCGAACAGCCCTACACCGCGGCGGATATCCGCTGGACGAACCCGCTGGCGCGCTGCAACCGTGAGAAACTGGGGAAAAAAGACGTGCCAAGCGTGGGGACCGTGGAGAACTGGAGCGAATATGACACGGTATATCTGGGATTCCCGATCTGGTACTACGGCGCGCCCAACATAGTCAACACCTTCTGCAAGGCGTATGACTGGACGGGGAAGAAGTTGGTTCTGTTCGCCACATCGGGCGGCAGCGATATAGGCAAGACGGCGGTCAAGCTGCAGCCTTACCTGAAGGGCGAGCCGAACATAGTAAGTGCGGGCGTGTATCACACGGCAAATGAAGTCATCGACGCGACGGAAAAGCTGCTGTGAAAAAGCGGCTGAAGGGCGAGAACTGCGTGGGCACGGCGGAAGCCGTAAAAAAGGCGGCGGGGACCATTCCCCGCCGCCTTATAGTATATACTTAAATGTGAGCGTGCCTGCGGAAGACTTTGACTGCCTGCTCCCAGCACGAGGGAGCCGCGGCCAGTATGGCTGTTGAGAGGGAATAATCCAGTTTGAAGCTGTTTAGCGGCATGGTGATCATTCCGCCCGCCTCCTGCAGTATAAGGCTTCCCGCGGCGTAATCCCAGGGCTTAAGGCGCAGCTCGAAGAAGATGTCGAGCCTGCCGCAGGCCAGGTACGCCAGATCCATGGCGGCGGAGCCGCTGCGCCGCAGGTCCGCGCAGTCGTGCAGGAAGTTTAATGCCATGGCCATGCCGGGCTTCTGGAGCTCCTCGTAGTAAGGCGCCGTGCCCACGGCTACCAGCGCCCGGGAATAGGGTGTATCGGACACGTGTATCGGCCGGCCGTTGAGATACGCGCCGCCGCCCTTTTCGGCGTAAAACAGTTCGCGGGTATAAGGCTGCCATATAACTCCCGCGACAGGCTCTTTTTTCTCGCACAGGGCGATGGATACGGCGGACAGGCGGTAGTCGTGGATCATGTTGGTGGTCCCGTCAAGGGGATCTACAATCCAGGTAGGCGCGTCTGTCAGGTCCGAGTTGTCCTTTTCCTCGCCTATGAACAGGGAGCCGGGCACGAGCCCGGTCAGCGCTTTTTCCAGGTATGCCTGCACCTTGCAGTCGATGTTGGTCACGAAATTTGCGTGGCCTTCTTTCTGCTCCACGCTGGTCAGCTGCTTTTTCCTGAAATAGCTGCCGGCTTTCTTTGCTGTCTGTTCCAGTTCAGTCCTCATTGCAGTGCTCCGCATGCTTAAAAGTATTCATATTTCGATTATATCCAAAGTCCGTATTTTTTCAAGCATGAATTTGAACAATGAAAAGCGGCGGGGGCATTCCCCGCCGCGAATTCGGATCAAAAAACGTTATTGCGGCTCATTCCACGACCGCCTGCTGGGTCTCGGATATGGCGAAGACGGTGAGGAACAGGGTGTCAAGATCGTCGGAGGATGTCCACACGCGGTAGTACATGCTGCCTGTGGGTACATTCAGCTTATGCTGCGCCGCCTCGTCTTCGTGCACGTAGATGCCGGAGGTCTCCGCTATGGCAAAGGGAGCGCCGTTTCGGGCGATTTCGTACACGA
Source organism: Clostridia bacterium (assembly GCA_017648805.1). Next base: position 3,643 of record JAGCIC010000220.1, on the reverse strand, counting down.
CGCTGGGGAACTTGCTCATCAGGCTCGTGGAGATGCGGATGCCGCGTTCGTGCACCTCGTCCCAGATATTCTTGCCGTCAAACTTGAACCAGGACTTCGCGGTGAAAAATCCGTCGTTGTAGGTCTGCTGCACGGTGTGGCCGACTTCGTGGGTCTCGGAGGAGTTAGCGGCGTGGTTGGTGAAAGTGAAGGTGCGCGCGCCCACGAGCGCCTGTTTGGTCATTTTGCCTTCGTACAGCACGTTCCTGTCCGCGTCCTCGACTATATAGCCGGGTTTCAGGGTATTGCCGTCAAAGCGCACATAATACTCGGTGACGCCTGCGGCTTCCTTAAAGCCCTTGAACGCTTCGGCGGGGAAAGTGCCCGCGCTTTTGTCAAGTTCCTTGCTCTTTTTTAAGGCATTGACGGTCTTGTATACGCCGAAGCCTATGGTGGCCATGCCCGCCGCGACCAGTATCGGGGAAATGAAGCCGGGCAGCCTGCCGTTGGAGGTTTTCTCCGGGTTCTCGGGGTCGTAATACACTTTTATATCGTCGCCCGCGGCGTACTTTTCGGTCAGATTGGAGAAAGTGGCGCCGTATTCTTTGCCGTCCGCCGTGTAGGTGAGCAGCACATCGTACTGCTGATCCTCGTCTGCCGCTTTGGGAAGAGTGATGACCTCGGTGACCCTGCCGGTGGTCTCCACGTAACTGCCGGTGTTGAAGCCCATAAGGATGAGGCCGAAGATCAGCAGGATCAGACCCACGGGCACAAAGAACCGGGCGGGGCCGGTGTCGCGCATAAGCCTTGCAAGTTTGTTTTCGATACTCATATATTTGTTCTCCTGTTTTGTTTTATCATGTTTGACTGTTTATACGTGCAGAAATCGATCATGTCAGCAAAAAAGACTGCCGCAAAAGGCTTTTTTGCTGCAGTCTTACGGTTGGCGGGCTGTTATCCTTTTACCGAACCGGCGGTGACGCCGTCCATAAGGTAGCGGTTAAAGAACAGGAACAGCAGGAACACGGGGATGAGCGACAGGGAGCTCATGGCGAACATGGGGCCGAAGTTGGTGCCCTGGGCGTCCGCGAAGCCCTTTATGGCCAGGGACACGGTGTACAGCCTGGGCTTGCTCAGGTAGAGCAGAGGGCCCATGTAGTCGTCCCAGATCCAGTAGAAGGAGATGACTATGGTGGTTATTATGCTGGGACCCAGCAGGGGCAGCACGATGCGGGAAAATATGGTGTACTTGTTGCAGCCGTCGATCATGGCGGCTTCGTCCAGCTCCTTGGGCAGACCGCGTATGAACTGCATCATCATGTAGATGAAGAACGGCCAGCCCAGGAATTTGGGCAGCACCAGGGGAATGAACGTGCCCACCGCGCCCAGGCGGTTCCAGATTATGTACTGGGGGATCATGAGCACCTGGCCCGGCAGCAGCATGGTCATTATCATGGCGGTGAACCAGAACTGGCGGCCTTTAAACTTGACCCTCGCCAGGGCGTAGGACACCATGGCGGAGGAGATCACCGTGCCCAGCGTGCCCAGCACGGACACGATGGCGGAGTTTTTGAAGAAGGTGGCGAAGGTCACGCTGCCGCTGCCCTTCCAGCCGTCGGGATAGTTCTGCCACACCCAGGTGGTGGGAAACAAAGGCGCGTCGCTGCCCAGTATCTCGCTTTTCAGCTTGAAGGAGGACAGGATCATCCATATGACGGGATAGATCATGAGCAGCCCGAAAAGGATGACGAAAAGGTGATACAGCGAGGTGCGCAGAATGCGTTTTTCTCTCATGCCAGGCACCTCCTCAGTTCTCGTAATACGTCCAGTGGGAGGACGTCTTGAAAATCAGCCCGGTTATGGCAGCCATAAGCAGCAGCATTACCCAGCTCTGGGCGCAGGCGTAAGCCATATGCTGGTAGGCGAAGCCTTCCTTGAAGATGTTCAGGGCGATATAGTTGGTGGCGTAGTTGGGACCGCCGTCCGTGATGACCTGCGCCTGGGTGAAGGTCATGAAGCCGCTGATTAGCTGCATTATCAGGTTGAACAGTATGATGGGGGACAGGCAGGGCAGCGTTATGGAGAAAAAGCGTTTTACAACGTTGGCGCCGTCTATTTCGGAAGCTTCGTAATAGTCCCTGGGGATCTGCTTGAGGCCGGAGGCGAATATCAGCATGGAAGAGCCGAACTGCCAGGCGTTGCACAGCACCAGCGGCAGAAACGCCCAGGAGGTGGAACCGAAAAAGTTGAAGCCCTTGGCGCCCAGGCTCTGTATGGCCGAGACCACGGGACCCTGGCTGCCGAACAGCTGCTTCCAAACCAGTGCCACGGCCACGGAGCCGCCGATAAGGGAGGGGATGTAATACACCGCCCTGTAAAAGCCCTGGACTTTGGTGGGCTTGGTGAGCAGCATGGCGATAAACAGGGCGAACACGAGCTTGAGCGGTACGCCTATGACAACATACTGGAGAGTGACCAGTATGGAATTTCCGAATGTGGAATCGAAGGCAAGCTCAAAGAAGTTTTTTATGCCTGCCCACGTGGGACTCGAGCCTATGGAATAGTTGGTAAAGGAATAATACAGGGACAGACCCATGGGTATCAGGGTCAGTAAAAGCAGGCTCAGTATGAACGGAAGCGCGAACACATAGCCCACCACGTTGTCGTTATTCAGAAACCCACCGGAGGAACCGCGCTTTTTGCGTTCTGGCTGCAGCATTTGAAAGACCTCCTGACCAGATTATCGGAAAGGGCACCCCAAAACGCCGTTTCAGGGTGCCCTGAGGATCAATTGGGCAAATTAAGGACGATTACTGGAACTTGGCCCAGATCTCCTGAGCTTCGGCCCAGAACTTGTCCGCGGCGTCCTGATAGGACTCGAACTTGCCTTCGGCCAGGCCCTGGAAGTAGGTCTTCTTGAGCACGTCGGAGATCTCTTCGTTGGCGGCGGGCTCGGCGGGGCTGGTATTGGCGGCGTCGGCGAAGGAGCCGATCAGGTCGATCATGGTGTAGACCTTGCCGGTAACTTCGTCAGCGTTCTCCTTGAGGGCGGCCAGCACGTCGCTGTTGATGGACACGCCGCGCTCGCAGTTGAGGATCTTGTTGGCCTCGACGCTGTTGATGAAGTAGTTGATGAAGTTGGCGGCCATTTCCTTCTTCTGGGAGCCGCTGTAGATGCTGACCTGCTGGCTGGAGCGAACTACCATGCCGCTCTGGCCGTCTTCGTACATACGCGGTACGGTGGCGAGCTCAAGGGTGATGCCGTTCTCGGCGGCGACCTTGCTCAGAGCGTTGAACTGGTTGGAGGACAGCATGATGATGGCAGATTTGCCGTAGGCGATCCAGTCGGCTTCGATGTTGGAACCGATCTCGTTCTGGATGCCGTAGTCGGCGATGGCGCCTTCCTTCTGCAGCTCGGTGAGGACCTCGAACAGGTAGGCCAGAGGCTCGGTGTCGCCTTCAAAGGCGAACTCGGTGCCGTCCAGGGAGTAGAAGTTGTAGCCTTCCTTCCACTGGGTGAAGGCGGAGTAGGCCAGGGAGTTGTACTCCAGGGTGGTCACGGCGGGGTTGCCGGTCACAGCGTAAATGGTGCGGCAGGCATCGGCGAAATCGTCCCAGGTCCAGGTGGAGGTAGGATACTCAACGCCGGCATCGTCGAAGATGG
>JAGCIC010000219.1 GCA_017648805.1 Clostridia bacterium | reverse complement strand
TTCGAGGCGGTGCAAAGCGGCGAAATCGACCTTGAGACGCTGAAGGCGACGCTCACGGAAGCCATGCCCGACCAGGCGGAGGAGATCATGGGCTACCTGGAAATGATGATGCAGCTCTACGGCGGCTCCGAGGGCGCCGTCGCCGGGGACTGAGCCTCCGTCGATAAGCCTTAATACGGACAGACACACCCCGCCGGCGGCGGGCGCGGAGCGCGTAAAACGCGTGTTCCGGCCTTCCGCCGGTTTTTGTTATGTTTGCATTAATCGTGAAAAAGGCGGTTGACAGCTGTCACCTCCGGTGTTATAGTATACACAGATGACACGCGTCACCTATAGGAGGTACCCCATGAAAAATCTTGCCGAGAAGATCTCAGCATCGGAACTCGAGGTCATGCAGGTGCTGTGGGAGGCGGGGGACGCCCTGCCGCTCACGGACATACGCAGGACTCTGCAGTCGCGCTTCGACTGGAGCGATCCCACCGTGAAGACGCTGGTAAGGCGCCTGTGCGAGAAGGGCGCCGTGAAGCAGGAGAAGCGGGAAGTGTTTTACTATTTACCCTGCCTGAGCCGGGACGAATACAATGCCTGGGCGGCGGGAGACATGGTCAACCGCCTGTTCAGGGGCAACGCCCAGGAGCTGGTGGCGGCGCTGGTGAAGGGCAGAGGCCTGAGCAGCGCCGATATAGACGAATTGAGGGCGATGTTCAAGGTGGAGGGCGACTGATATGACCGGATTTCTGTATACCGTGCTGTCGCTCACGCTGGCGGGCAGCGCGCTGGGGCTGATAGTGCTGCTGGTGTCGAAGCTCGCGGGCAAAAAGCTGTCCAGCCGCTTCGTGTACCTGTGCTGGGCGCTGGTGATACTGCGCTTCGCCCTGCCGCTTAACGGCATCATAGGCGTTTCCTTCGCAAAGGACGCCGAACCCAAGCAGGTCCGCACCGTAAAAGCGGACGGCGAGGCGGGCCTGTACGTGTCCCCCTTAAGCCGCACCGAGGGCGCGCTCACCCGGGAAAGCGCCATAGAGAACCTGCGCAGGCAGGCGGACACGCAGCAAAGCGCGCATCAAAACGGCGCCGTGGTCAGCGTGGCCTCCCGCAACGCTTCACTCGTTGACCCCGCCCCCGCCGCCTCCGCCCCCGCGGTCCCGTTCCACAAAAACCCGGAATTCTGGTTTTACCTGTGGCTGAGCGGCGCCGCGCTGAGCTTCGCGGGCACCGTGATCAGCTTCGGGCGCTTCCGCCGCCTGCTTTACAGGACGCTTAAGCCCGCCCGGCCCCTGGACAGCTCGGTGCTCAACGCGCTGAACGCCTCCCCCTTCCCCGCGCTGTACCGCTCCGACAAGGTGAGCACCACGGTGCTGCTGGGGCTGGTGAGGCCGGTGATAGTGCTGCCCGACCGGGAATACTCTTCCGACGACCTCGACCGCATATTAAGGCACGAACTCACCCACTACCGCCGGGGCGACCTCGCCCTCAAATGGCTGCAGACGCTGGTGTACGCCGTGCACTGGTTCAATCCCCTGGTATACCTGTTCCGCTCCCAGACCACGCTGTACTGCGAACTGAGCTGCGACCAGAAGCTGCTTAAACGCATGGGCCGGAACGACAAACAGTCCTACGGCGAACTTTTATTGAACCTCGCCGCGGACAGGGCGCTTCCCCGCCGGGTGATAGCCGTGAGCTTCACCACCCAGAAGCGCGATCTGAAAGAAAGGCTGGTACAGATAATGACTTTTAAGAAACTCGGAAAACAGGCGCTGGCGCTGAGCCTCGCCGTGCTGATGGCCGTGTTCGGCTGCGCGTTCGTGCTGGGCCCCGCCAGGGCGAGCTCCGCCGCCGACGCGAAAAACGAAACTCAGACCCCGTACGAGACCATAAACGTATCCACCGCGGACGAATTCATATCCGCCATAGGCAGCAACCGCAGGATCGTGCTCGCCCCCGGCGAGTACGACTTGAGCGGGACCGCCGGCTACGGCACCGCCCAGGGCGCGGATTACTACTGGGAATACACCTATGACGACGGCTATTCCCTGGTGCTGGACGTGGTGAACAACCTGACCATAGAGGGCGAAGGCGGCGCCGAAGAGGTATCCATCGTCACCCGGCCCCGCTCCGCGGCGGTGCTTAAGTTCATCGGCGGCAAAGACGTTACCGTGAAGGGCGTGACCGTGGGCCACACCGTGCTGCCCGATGCCTGCCAGGGCCCCGTCATCGCGCTGTACGGCTGCCGCAACGTCGCGATAAACGACAGCGTGCTCTTCGGCTGCGGCACCATAGGCGTACAGGCCGACGAGTGCTGGAAGATCCGCTGCGAGAACACCGTTATAAAGGAATGCACCGCCGGCGCCATGGAGATCGCCAACAGCTATGACGTCACCTTCGACGGCTGCGAGTTCCGCGACATCAGGGCCCACGAAGGCTACCCCGGACTCTACGTGATATGCGCCTACAACACCACCTTCCTGGGCATTTACAACACCGCTATCCACGACAACAATGTGGGCGCGCTGGCGGACTGTTCCAACTCCAACGGTGTCGAACTGGCGGGCTGCCGAGTGTACGGCAATAAAGTGAGCACCGGCTTCAGGCTCTACGGCAACAGCATCGCCGTGGACGGCTGCGAGTTCAGGGACAACAACCTCACCCCCTCCAACTGGTTCGGTCCCGACAGGACCTACGT
>JAGCIC010000218.1 GCA_017648805.1 Clostridia bacterium | reverse complement strand
TGCTCCATAGCGGGCTTTACCCGATTAATGGAGCTGGCGGGCGCTTCCGACGGCGACGGCGCCCACGAGCTGGGAGAAAACGACGACGTGGTCAGGCTGATGACCGCCCACAAGAGCAAGGGGCTGGAGTTCAAAGTGGTGTTCGCCGCCCAGCTGGCAAGGAAGTATTCCGCCGGCATCAGGGACGGCAGCATGTTCCTGGACAAAAAACTGGGCGCGGGCTTCATCCACATGGACGAACGCCTGGGCACCGCCCGGCCCACGCTTGCGACCAGGGCGGTCAGGACCGGGAGCCGGCTTAAGGACAGGGCGGAGGAGCTAAGGGTACTGTACGTGACCCTCACCCGCGCCCAGCAGCGGCTCATACTCGTGGGCAGCGTGAAGGACCTGGAAAAGAGCCTCATCTCCTGGAAGATGGCGGCGGCGCGGCCCGACATGTATTCCTCGTCCCTGGACATCGCAGCTTCGGCGGCGATCGGCTGCCCCGGCGCGGAGGCGCTGGGAGGAGAGACGGACGAAAGCCTGCCCCGGGTGAATGTGAATGTGTTTTCCGAGAAGGACGCGCTTAATGCGGTTTCGGCCGACGCGAAACAGCTTGTCGACCTGCTTGATACCGCTGACGGCGCCGCCCCGCGGCAGGACATACTCGAAAGGCTCATGTGGGAATATCCGGCATCGGAGCAAAGCGCGCTGCCGGTCAAGCTCTCGGTCACGGGCCTCGAAAGGGAAACGGTGGGCGGCAGCGAACTGCCCAGGCTCAAGACCGTGCCCAGGTTCCTTTCCGGCGAGGGGGAAGAGATATACACCCAGCGGGGCACCGCCAACCACAGGGCGCTCAGGCTGTTCGACCTGGACGCGCTGAAGGGCTGTTCGGGTGAAAAAGACATGCTGAGCGAAGTCACGCGGCAGCTGGACAGCATGCTGGAAAGGCAGCTTATCTCCCCGGAGGAGCGCGGCCTGTGCAGCGAAAGGGACCTCGCCCGCTTCTGGCTGTCCGACACGGGCAGGCGGGCGCTTGCCTCGCCCGAGGTCAAAAGGGAGTGGAGCTTCGTGATCCGCCTGAAACTCAGCGACGCGCTGGGATCCGGCATCGAAGACACGGTGCTCGTGCAGGGCACGCTGGACATGTGCTTCGAAGAGGACGGCAAATGGGTGCTGGTGGACTACAAGACCGACCGTTCGGGGGACGAAAGCGAGATACTGGCCCGCTACGGCACCCAGCTGGACATTTACCGCCGGGCGCTCAACCGCCTGACGGGCAGGGAAGTCAAGAATACATACATCTGCCTGATCAGCCGCAACGGGCGGCTGGAAGTGTAGGCGGAGAGCTGCGGTATTGACTTAAAGCGTATAATATATAGTCGGAGGTGGTGGCGGTGACCGGGTTTGACCGCTGTTTGCGCCGTTTGGCGGTGTGGGGCGGCGGAAATCTCAGCCGTTGGAAGTTTGATACACGGGTGAATATCATAGACCGGCCTGCGCCGGGCAGCCTCATCGTGGGCAACCATACTTCTATCTGGGACTTCGCCCACCTTTTGCGGGCGCTCATGCCCCGCTATGACGAGCGTTTCCTCGCCACGGGAGTGCAGTTCGACAAATCCCGCTTCCGGGCGTGGCTGTTCAGGCACGCGGGGATCATACGCAAAAACCAGGGCGCCACGGACGTAAAGTGCGTAAGGGAGCTCATGGCTGCGGTAAAGGAAGGCGGCATGCCGGTGGTATACGCCCAGGGCATGACTTCCTTTGACGGCCGCCCCGGCTGGAGGGCGCTAAACGGCACCGGCGCGCTGGCGAAACTGTTAAGGTGCGACGTGTATGCCTGCGTAGTGCACGGCGGCTTTATGTCCCGCCCCCGCTACTCCGCCCCGGCAAAGGGACGGGTGGATGTGGAAATAAGGCGCCTGTTCACTAAGGAAGAAGTCGCGTCTCTAAAGACCGATGAGCTCCAAAGGGGCATAGACGAAGCCATAGATTTCAACGACTGGGACTGGCAGGAACGCGAAAAGGTGCCGTTCAAGCGCATCACTCGCGTGAAAAACCTGACCAAAGTGCTGTACAAATGCCCCGCCTGCCTGCGGGAGGGGGAACTTAAGGAAAGCAAATACGAGATAAGCTGTCCCGCCTGCGGGTTTTCGTGCCGCAGGGACGATTACGGCTTCTTCTACGGCTCCGACGCCTGTCCCCGCCGCATGGACGAGTGGGTTGACATGGAGATCGCGTCCGCCGGGGAGGAAGTTGCGCGCCCGGATTTCGTGCTGAGGGAAGAATTGAGCTGCGCGTATTTCCGCGAAAACACTACCGATAAGCCCAAGAGTCTTGGCCCGGGCACGCTGAAGCTCAGCCGCGAAGGGCTGGAATTCACGGGTGCGGACGGGGTCAGGACCATCTCCACGGACGATTTTTTGTTCCTGCTGCTGGACGACATAAAGACGGTAATGGTGAACACCCAGGCGGGTTTCTACCGCTTTGATTTCAAAGACCCGCGCATGATATACAAATGGTTCTTCTGCCACCGGCTGATGAAGACGGGGGACAATAAATGAAAACGATACCCTCTTACTGCGGGGATATAGGCATTCTGTACGAGGACAACCACCTGCTGGTGGCGGTGAAGCCGCCGAATCTGCCCTCCCAGGGGGATAAAAGCGGCGACCCCGACATGCTGAGCCTGCTCAAGGACTATCTGGTCAAAAGCAACAACAAGCCCGGGGACGCGTACCTGGGGCTGGTGCACCGGCTGGACAGGCCCGTGGGCGGGGTGATGGTGTTCGCCAAGACCAGCAAGGCGGCGGGACGGCTGAGCGAACAGTTCCGCCTGCATACGGCGAAAAAGCAGTATCTGGCGGTGCTGGAAGGCGAACTGAGCGGAGCCCGTACACTGGAAAACAGTCTGCTGGATAAGCAGGGCCAGAACGTGAGGGTGGTCCCCGAAGGCACGGGCAGCTCGAAGCCGGCGCGGCTGACCACGTATCCGCTGGCGGTGAAAGACTACCTGACGCTCGTGCGCGTCGAACTGGACACGGGCCGCAAGCACCAGATCCGGGTGCAGCATGCCCATATCGGCCTGCCCCTGTACGGGGACATGCGCTACGGCCACGGGCGCAGGGGCGAAACGGTGGCGCTGTGGGCGTTCAGGCTCACGCTGACCCACCCCACCCTTAAAACGGAAATGACGTTCACCTGCCCGCCGCCGGCAAAAGGCGTGTGGGGCAGGTTCGAAAAGGAGATACTCGTTGAAACCGGGAATGAAACTTAAAAGATCCGTCTCCGCTTTGCTGGCGCTGATGCTGATCATGGTCCTCGCGGGCTGCGGGGAGAAAACGCAGCCTGCCGAAAACGGGACCGAGGGAAAGGGCAGGCTGAGCATAGTGTGCTCCCTGTTCCCGCTGTACGATTTTGCCCGGCAGATCGCCGGCGACAGGGCGAACGTGTCGCTGATACTCCCTTACGGAGTGGACAGCCACGATTACGAGCCTTCCGTGGGCGATGCCTTCGCGGTGAGCCGCGCGGACCTGTTCATATACACGGACGACGAACTGGAGACCTGGGTAAAGAACCTGTCCGGCAGCCTGGAAAACGTAAAGACGCTGAGGTGCGCCGGGAATATCGACCTGGAAGCGCTGCAGGAGGAGTGGGAGGCCATAGAGAATCCCAGCGAAGAGGCGGAGGAGCATCACCACAAATACGACGCCCACATCTGGCTGGACCTGAGCCTGGCGGCAAGGATGAGCGAAAACATAAGGGACGCGCTGATAACGCTGGACAAAGAGGGCGAACAGTTTTATAGGGACAACTGCACGGCGCTGGTAAAGCAGCTTGACGACCTGGACGGACGCTTTGAGGAGCTGTTTAAAGCGCATCCGGGCGCGGTACTGTGCTTCGGGGGCCAGTTCGCATACAGCCACTTTATCCGCCGTTACGGCGTCAGGTATCTAAGCGCCTACGACAGCTGCTCCGAGGAGGACGAGCCTTCGCTGGGGCAGGTGATACGGATGATAGACGGCATGAAGCAGTCCGGCTCAAAGGCGGTTTTCACCGACGAGCATTCCAACGGAGACGTGGCAAGGCAGATCGCCGCCGAAACGGGCGCCAAAGTGCTGGTGTTCCACACGCTGGAGAATATTTCCAAAGCCGAAGCGGGCGAAAGCTTCGTTTCTATAATGACCGGGAACTACGGCGCCGTGTCGGGCGCGCTAAGCGGGGACTGATATGGAAGAAAACGTACTTATAAGCATACGCGACGTGTCCATGAACTACGGCTCGGGGCGTCAGGACGCCATAGAGCACGTGTCGGTGGACGTAAGAAAAGGCGAGATACTGGCGCTGGTAGGCTCCAACGGCTCCGGCAAAAGCACCCTTATGAAGGGGATGCTCAAGCTCATGCCCTTTTCCTGCGGGGAAATGGAGCAGAAAAAGGGGCTGAAGGTAGGCTACATGGCCCAGATGCACACCCAAGTCAGGGATTTTCCCGCCACGGTCAGGGAAGTGGTGCTTAGCGGCACCCGCCAGGACAAATTCTTCCCCTTCTATACCCGCGAGCAGCGCAGGAAAGCGGAGGAAGTCATGGAGCTCATGGAAGTCGGGGACCTGGCGTCAAGCTATCTGGGCGCGCTGAGCGGCGGGCAGATGCAGAGGGTGCTGCTGGCGCGCTGCGTGGCGGGCGATCCGGAGCTGCTGGTGCTGGACGAACCCACCAGCGCCCTGGACCCCCGCATGACTCATCAGCTCCAGCATATTTTCACCCGTTTAAGGGATGAAAGGGGCGTGTCGGTGGTGGTGTCCACCCACGACTGGCACTTCGTGAAGGAGCATGCGGACCGGGTATTGGTACTGGACCATTCGGTGGAGTTCCTGGGAAAGATCAGCGACTGGCAGGGCAGGGAGGACGAACATACATGTCATCATTAAGCTTGTGGGACATACTGTCCAGCCCCCTTACGCTGCGCGCGTTCGCGGTGGGCGGTCTTATGAGCCTGTGCCTGGGCGTGCTGGGAGTTATACTCGTGCTTAAGCGTTACGCGCTCATCGGCCACGGGCTGGGCGAGATAGGCTTTGCCTCCACCGCGCTGGCCGCGCTGATAGGAATGGGCAATTTCTCCCTCGCGGTCTCCATACCGCTGGTATGTCTGACCAGCCTGCTGATAATGCTGTTCGACCGCAAAAGCGGCATGGGCGGCGACGTGTTCATAGGCATTTTCTCCACCGTTGCGCTGGCGGTGGGCGTTATAGCGGGCCGGTTCACGGACGGATACAGCGTGGAGACCAGCATGTTCGGCTCCATAATGGGCGTGACCCGGGGCTACATGTGGGCGGTAATAGGGCTGTGCGCCGTGCTGGGCGGAGTGTTCGCGCTTTTGTATACCCGCCTGTTCGCCGTCACGTTCGACGAGACCTACTGCCGCGCCTGCGGCATGAAAGTCGACCGTTTCCAGTTCCTGCTGTCGCTGATGACATCGGTGGCGGTGGTGATGGGCATGCGCGTGCTGGGCGCCATGATGATATCCAGCTTTATCATCTTCCCCGCGCTGACCGCGAGAAGTCTGTCCCGCTCGTTCAAGGGCATGATAATCATATCGGCGGTCAGCGCCATAGTGTCCTTCACGCTGGGCATGGGCATAAGCGCGCTGAGCGAACTGGGCACACGGCACCTACCCGTGGGCGCGTGCGTGGTGATAAGCAGCCTTGCGGTGCTTTTGATCGCGGTCTGCGCGTCCTCATTCAGAAGAAAAGCTTAAGGAAGCAGTATGAACGAGAATTTCAGGTTCGAGCTTTTGCACGTATGCAAACAGACGGGGGCGCGCAGGGGGCGCCTGCATACGCCCCACGGCGTGATCGAGACCCCGGTATACATGCCCGTAGGCACCCAGGCAACGGTAAAGACCGTGTCGCCGGAGGAGCTTAAGGAACTGTCCGCCCAGATAATCCTGTCCAACACCTACCACCTGCACCTGCGGCCCGGGGAGGACCTGGTGGCGGAGGCGGGCGGCCTGCACCGCTTCATGAACTGGGACCGGCCCATACTTACGGACTCCGGCGGGTTTCAGGTGTTTTCCCTGGCGAGCCTCAGGAAGATAACGGAGGAGGGCGTGATGTTCGCCTCCCATCTGGACGGCAGCCGTCACTTCTTTTCCCCGGAGGTGTCCATAGGCATACAGGAGAAGCTGGGCAGCGACATAATGATGCAGTTCGACGTGTGCAGCGCGTATCCCTGTTCCTATGACGACGCGGACAAGGCCATGCGCCGCACGGTCAGGTGGCTGGACAGGTGCGTAAAGGCCTGGAAGCGGCCGGACCAGGCGCTGTTCGGAATAGTGCAGGGCGCGTTCTACAAGGACCTGCGCGTAGAGTGCGCCAGGCAGATGGCCGAGTACGACCTGCCCGGCTACGGCATAGGCGGCCTGAGCGTGGGCGAGCCCAAGGAGATAATGTACGACATGCTGGAGGCGCTGGATCCCGTCATGCCCCGGAACAAGCCCCGCTATCTTATGGGCGTGGGTTCTCCGGACTGCCTGGTGGAGGGCGTGCTGAGGGGCGTGGACATGTTCGACTGCGTGCTGGCCACCCGCGTCGCTCGGAACGGCACCGTGTTTACCCGAAACGGCCGTCTGGTGATAAGAAACGCCGCCTACGCCCGGGATTTCCGTCCCCTGGAAGAGGGCTGCGACTGCTACGCCTGCCGCAATTATTCCCGCGCCTACATCCGCCACCTGCTCAAGGCGGAGGAGATATTCGGCCTGAGGCTGTGCTCAATACACAACTTAAGGTACCTGACCAAGCTCATGGAAGACATAAGGAGCGCCATAGAACAGGATTCCCTCAGGGACTTCACCGAAGACTTTTATTCCCGCCACGTCAGAGGCAACTGGTAAGAGATATTTGGAAACAAGGAGGGCATTATGGAATTCGAGAAGCTTATAATGGTGCGCAGGAGCGCGAGGGGCTACGAAAGCGCAATAGACGAGACCACGCTCAGGGAGGCTTTGAGCCGCGCCCGCTTCGCCCCGTCCTGGAAGAATTCCCAGGAGTCCCGGGTGTACGCCGCCGTTACGCCCGAGACGACTAAACGGGTGTTTGACGCCCTGCCGGACTTCAACAAAAGCAGTTCCGCGAACGCCGCGCTCATCGTGACCACCTTCGTGAAGGGCATCGCGGGCTTTACCTCCGCGGGACAGCCCACGGGCAGTGCGGGCGACTGCTGGGGCGCCTACGACCTGGGTCTGCACGACGCGTATCTGATCCTGGCGCTGCAGGACCTGGGCTACGACAGCCTGATAATGGGCCTGAGCGACGAAAAGGCGCTAAGGGAGATATTCGCCATCCCCGAAAACGAGCAGATAATGAGCGTGATCGCCGTGGGCAAGCGCTCAAAACCCGCCAATACTCCCGTAAGGAAACCCCTGGAAGAGACGCTTACTGCCGAGTAGGCGCCGGGCGGAGCGGACGGGATTTGGGGATCCGGGCTTGACAAAAAACCGAGTTATGGGTATAATACAAAGGCTGTGTACCCGTAGCTCAGTTGGATAGAGCGTTGGACTCCGACTCCAAAGGCCGCTGGTTCGAATCCAGTCGGGTACGTAGAAAAGCAGAGCCCCTCGTTTTAGGGGCTCTGCTTTTGCTTTGCTTACGCGTTCCGGCCTTCCAGGAAGGCTTTCTTGTTCAGCTCGACGAACTTGGGCTTTACCAGCTGCTCGATGGCGGAGAGCCAGCTTTCCAGGGGGATCTCGGGCATGTAGCGGCTCAGTACTCCCAGCAGCACGGTGTTCTGGGCCTTGTCGCTGCCGCAGGCGCGGGCGAGCTTCAGCGCGTCCACGTCCGCCACCTTGCACTTCTGTTTCAGGGCGCTTATGGGTTCGGCGGGATATTCCTGCTGTCCGGTGATCACGGTGATCGGATAGATCTCGGCCGTGTTGGTGATGAGCAGGCC
>JAGCIC010000217.1 GCA_017648805.1 Clostridia bacterium | reverse complement strand
TTCGCATTCGCCGTCTGTCAGCTCAAGCTCAAGCGCGGCGGCGTTTTCGGCTATGTGCTCCGCGCTTGACGGCGCAACTATGGGGAATATATCAAAGGGTTGTTTGAGCAGCCAGGCGAGGCACACCTGCGACACGCCGGCGCCTTTTTCCGCCGCCAGCTTTTCCGCCCTTGCAAGGCGCGCGCGGTTGACGGGCGCGTCGTATTCCATTATGGAGCCTTTGCCGATACAGTCTTCTATGGGCGTATCGCCGTCGGTCCTGAACTTGCCGGACAGATAGCCGCGCCCCAGGGCAGAATAGCAGAATACGGGGATGCGCTCCTGCTCGAGCCATTTTCTGTATTCCGCCTGCTTTTCGCCGGACAGGGCGACGCTGCCGCCCCAGGGATCGTGTATGTATTCCGCCAGGGAATACGCGGGACTCACGGCGCTGAACCCGTCCAGCCCGTGCGCCGCGGCGTATTTATTTGCGGCGGTTATCCTTTCCAGCGTCCAGTTGGATGCGCCGAAACGGATGAGTTTGCCTTCCCGTTTAAGCTTGTTGAGCTCTTCGATTATCCCGTCCGCGGACACGGAGGGGTCGTCCCGGTGCAGCACGTACAGTTCCACCCGGTCGGTCTTCAGCCTGATCAGCGACTGCTCTATCTGATCCCGGATGAGGGCGGCGCTCATAACGTCGGAGCTGCCGTTCTGGCCGGGGTTGCAGCCCTTGTCCAGTATCACGGCCTCGTTTCTGTGCCCCCTATCACGGAGCCATAAGCCCAGGGTCTCCTCGCCTTCGCCGTATGAGTGGGCGGTATCAAAGGTGCGGAAACCCGCCTCCCAGGCCAGGTCGTAGCTTTCGAACGCCTCTTTCCGGGTCTGGCTCCTGGTGGCTGTACGGGGCGTGCCGTATGTGAGGAAGGACAGCGGCTTGTCAATCCCGTCTATATACCTGTATTTCATGTGACCGGCTCCTCAGGCTTTGGGCAGTTCTTCACGGATCAGGTCGAACACCCTGCAGCAGGCGAGGGTGGATGAGTGGGGGACCACGGGGCTTTCGGTAAGCCCTTCTCTTACGCAGCGCATGACTTCTTCCACCTCGTAGGTGAAGCCGTTGACGGTGGTCTCGTCTTTAAAGTGCAGGTTCTGCGCTTCGTCAGGTTTTGTCAGGAACACCTCAGCGCCGAAGTGGGGGCGGGGAATAAGAAGTTTGCCCTCGGTGCCGTATACAACGAGCTGCTGGTCCACGGGCGCCATAAGGCTGCTCCTCACCAGCGCGGGCACGTCGTCACCCAGGCGCAGAAGCACCATGGAGGTGGCGTCCACGCCCGTAAACGCGGGAGTGACTTCCGCGCGAGCCCTGGTTATGGGCCGGTCCAGCACCCAGGTCAGGAGCTGCAGGCCGTACACGGTCAGGTCGTTGGCCGCGCCGCCGCCCAGTTTGGGGCTGAAATACCGGTTTTCCGGGTCGTGAGCGGCGGCAAAGCCTATGCCCATCTCGGCCGCCACAGGCGTGCCGATCCTGCCTTCGGCGATCCACTTCCGCGCCTGACGGTTGGCGGGCAGGAAGCGGCTCCACAGCGCTTCCATTGAGAATATCCCCTTTTCGTCCGCGAAGCGGAAAAAGCTTTCCGCCTCGGAAAGGCAGGTGAACATGGCCTTTTCGCACAGCACGTTCACGCCGTAAGAGGCGCAGAGCATGGACAGTTCGTAGTGCGCATCGCAGGTGGCGGAAATGTACACGCAGTCCGGCTTTTCCTGCTTAAGCAGCTGTTCGTAACTGTCATAGGCGGCGGGTATGTCTTTTTCGGAGGCGAGCGCCCTGGCCCTGTCCATGGACTTGCTGGCCACGGCGCACACGGTGCAGCCCTCGGTCAGAGCGACGGCGTCGCAGAACTTGCGGGCGATCTTGCCCGCGCCCATTACGGCGAAGCGGAAAAGCGGCATGGTCATACTCCTTTCTTTCGCGGGGACCTGCCCAGGAACACTTTTATCGAATCGCTGAGCCTCTGGTGCTTTATCTTTGTGGCGTCAAAGCGCACGGTTTTGAAAGAAAACTGCATTATCGGTCCCGTGGCGAAGGCGCAGATCAGCGTGCCCACGCCCGCAGGCCCGCCCAGCAGCCAGCCGATAAGCGTGGCGGCGGAGAGTATGGCGATGCTCACCGCGCCTATGGGCAGTTTTTTAAGCCTTTTGGCGACGCCCACCAGTAGCGTGTCCCTGGGTCCGCAGCCCAGCGCCGCTTTCATGTAAGTGAACTGGGTGTAGGCGATTATGAACAGCCCGACTACCATGACCGGGATGCCGGTGAAGAGAGAACCGCACTTCGGCACCGCGCCGATCCAGTTGAAAAAGTCCACTGCTTTGCCCACGACCACCGCGTCTATGAACATGGCGATGCCTATGGGTTCCCTGAGCAGTATGTCGATAAGCAGTATGGTGAGCGACACGGCGACCGAAGCGGTGCCGTAAAGTATGCCCAGGGACTTGGAGATACCCAGATTCAGTATGTCCCAGGGCGCGGCGCCAATGTTCGCCTGTATGGTCATGTAAACGCCGAAGCCGTTTACGAACAGGCTGACGGCGGCCAGAAGCATGTTGGCGAGTATTGCGCCGGGCGTGCGGTTTTGGCTGAGCGCGCCAAGCCGCTGCTTGCTTATGATCCTGTAAATCATTTCGGCACCGGGATTCAGGCGTTATCCGTGAGAAGCACGGTGAAGCCCAGGTCGCAGGCGGTCACGCTTTTGCCGAATACTTCGACCTGTCTGCCCTTTATCGAGCCGTCCAGCACTGCCTGCGCGCTGGAACGCAGTTTTTCGATGAGGTCGGGGAATACGGGAATGTCGGCGTGGGACGGCCAGATCTCGTCGAACTCGGACATGTAGGATTTGAGATGCTCAAGGCTCGCTATGTAGTCCTTCATATTGCGGTGCGCGCCCATCATGAATATGTGCCCGTGGGCCTGTATGGGGTCGCCGCTGATCAGCACGCGGTTTTTCACGTCCAGCACCGCGATGCTGCCGGGGGTATGCCCGGGCAGGTGGATGATCCTGAGCTCCCTGCCGCCCAGGTCGATGACGTCGCCTTCGTTTACGGGTATCACTGTGCCCGCTTTTCCCGAGCGGCGGTACACCGGCTCCTCGGCGGGATGCATATAGAACTGATCGAACTGTTCGTTGCTGCCTATATGGTCCCGGTCCGCGTGGGTGTTGAGCAGGGAAAGGGGCAGTTTTGTGAGTCCGGAGGCTACGTCACGGGCGGTCTCAAGCTTCATGCCGGAATCGATAAGGAGCGCTCTTTCGCTGCCCGTCAGCAAAAACAGGCGCACTCCGCCGTCCTCGATCCGCCAGGTGTTATCGTTTATCTGTATGATCTCGCAGTCCATCGGTGTTTAAACCTCACACATGTTCGGGCGTCAGTCTTCTTTTATTATGTATGCGTCCACTATCTGTCCTATGTAAGCGGTATGGGCGTCCATGTTGGCAAGGGGCGCGTCCCCGTTCACGTCGGAAGGATAGGCGCGGCGGCGGATGTCATCCGGCAGCAGAGCCAGGTCCTGCTTCTGGGCGTACAGCACGCGGCACTCCAGGGTCAGGGGGTACTGCTTTACGGCGGGAGTGCCGATGGTCTGCGCGGGCACCAGGGTGAGCCCCGCCTTTTCCGCCTTGTCGATATTGCGTCCGGACTCCATGCCGCAGATCCGGTTGATCTCCGGGTCCGGCGCGTCCAGAGGTATGCTCACGGTGAACTCCCGGGTCTTGTCAAGCTGGGGCTTGGTGTAGCGGTGCTCGCGCACGTATACGGCGAAGGTGGGCTGCCCCCATATCACGCCCAGGTGTCCCCAGCCGATGACCATGGAGTTGAACTTGTCGCCGTTGGTGTTGAGCAGCACGCCCCTGCCCAGCGCCTTTATGATATGCTCGGAATAGTCGAAAACGTTTATCTTTTCTCTCATTGTGCCCTCCCTGCTCATTCGCGGAACTTGTTTCTGCGGGTTATGACCAGATTATACCACATGAGCGGGAACGGGCGCAATAAACAGTGTATAAAGCGGATCGATATATAAAAATCCCCATGCCGCAAAAGCGCGGCATGAGGAGCGGGATACGGATCTTATGAAAAGCGTTTTCAGAAACGCACGTTTTTGAGCGACGCTTCCACGAAGCCCAGGAACAGGGGATGAGGTTTGTTGGGGCGGCTCTTGAACTCGGGATGGAACTGCACGCCCACGAAGAATTCCTCGCCGGGCAGCTCCACGGTCTCCACCAGCCTGCCGTCGGGGGAGAGGCCGGAAAGGCACATGCCCGAGTTTTGCAGCGCGGCGCGGTACAGGTTGTTCACTTCGTAGCGGTGGCGGTGGCGCTCGCTGATCTCCGTTTTGCCGTAGCAGCGGGCTATGACGGTATCGGGAGAAAGCACGCAGGGGTATCTGCCCAGCCGCAGCGTGCCGCCCTTGTCGATCTCGTCGTTCTGGTCGGGCATAAAGTGTATGACCTGGTGCGGGCTGTTTTCATCGAATTCGTGGGAGTTGGCGTTTTCAAGCCCCGCGGCGTTTCGGGCGTACTCGATCACCGCGATCTGCATGCCCAGGCAGATGCCGAAATACGGCACGCGGTGTTCCCGGGCGTACTTCGCGGTCAGTATCATGCCCTCTATGCCCCGGGGACCGAAGCCGCCCGGCACGATTATGCCCTGCAGACCGTCCAGGCGCCGGGATACGTTGTCCCGGTCCAACTCTTCGGAGTCTATCCAGTCTATCTCCACCTTTGCGTCCAGCCGGTAGCCCGCGTGCCTTAGCGCCTCGGCCACGGAAAGGTAGGCGTCGTGCAGCTGCACGTACTTTCCGACCAGACCGATCCTCACTTTTTTAGAGCGGCTGTGAATTTTATCCACCAGTTCGCGCCACTCCGTCAGGTCGGGTTCCGGGGCGTCTATGGACAGCTCCCGGCATACTATGGAGGAAAGGTTCGCCTTTTCCAGCATCAAAGGCGCTTCGTACAGGTTGGGCAGCGTCAGGTTCTCGATGACGCAGTCCGGCTTGACGTTGCAGAAGTGGGCAATCTTGGCAAACACGCCACGGTCGGTGATGGGTTCGTCCACACGCAGCACGATTATGTTGGGCGAGATGCCCATGCCCTGCATCTCCTTTACGGAGTGCTGCGTGGGTTTGGTCTTGTGTTCTTCGCTGGCTTTTAAGTAAGGCACCAGAGTGACATGCACGTACAGGGTGTTTTCACGCCCGACTTCCAGCCCTATCTGGCGGATGGCCTCTATGAACGGCTGGCTTTCGATGTCGCCGATGGTGCCGCCTATCTCGGTGATGACCACGTCCGCGTCGGAGTGACGGCCCACGTTGTAGACGAAATCCTTGATCTCGTTGGTGACGTGGGGGATCACCTGCACGGTGGAGCCGAGGTATTCGCCCCGCCTCTC
>JAGCIC010000019.1 GCA_017648805.1 Clostridia bacterium | reverse complement strand
CGCAAAAAACAGCAGCAGCAAAAACAGCTTATGACGCTGCTCATCGCGGCGGCGGCCATACTGATAGTGGTGCTTCTGCTGGTGGTCATCAATCCCTTCGGCAAAAAAACGCCCGCCACCAATACGCCGACCGCACCGGTCAGCACCCAGAGCACATCCGACGGCAGCAGCATATTCTCTGATCCCGGCTCAAACAGCAATAATCTCGACGGGCTGAACGCCAGCGAGGCGGGCAGCATCAACGTATCTGACCTTAACATCACTCCGGGCCTGGACGAAAGCTGGGAGAACATACTGCTTCTGGGCACGGACGGGCGCGTGCTCACCGAGACGTCCCGCTCGGACACCATGATGATCTGCTCCATCAACAAGAATACCGGAGCGATCAAGCTAACGTCCCTTATGCGTGACTCCGAGGTGAAGATCGAAGGCAAAAACCGCAGGCTGAACACAGCGTACTTTTTCGGCGGCCCCAAACTGGCCATGCGAACTGTGAACGAGTGCTTCGGCATGAACATCAGCAAGTACGTGGTGGTAGATTTTTCCGCGTTTGCCACCATCGCCGAGAAGGTGGGCGGCGTCGAGATCGACGTGACCAAAAACGAAGTCGACGAGATCAACGGCAGCGTTCAGGAACAGTACTGGCTGCTGTACAAGCAGGGAAAAATGACGTATGACGACGCGAAAAACGCGTATCTTGCGGACATACTGGAAGCAGGCGGCGCCAATACCCACTTAAACGGCATGCAGACGCTGGGCTATGCCCGCATCAGAAAGCTGGACAGCGACTACGGCAGGGCGGAGCGCCAGAGGAGAGTGCTCAACCTGCTGATGGTCAAACTTAAGGACAAGAGCACGGTCGACCTTATGAACCTGGCCATGGACTCCATGGGCATCATGAGGACCAACCTGGATTTCAACACCATAATGACCCTGGGCCAGAAGGTGCTCGCGCGCGACGGCTTTAACGGCGCGGAGACGTTCGTGCTGCCCGTCAGGGGCACTTACAGGGAGGATAAGCGCGGCGAAAACGACGACGCCATGCTCTGGAACATCGATTTCGACGCCAACAAACGCGAACTCCATGCCTTCATTTACCTGAAATGACAAAACCCGAGCTGCTCGCTCCCGCGGGAAGCTGGGACTGTCTCGTAGCCGCGGCACAAAGCGGCGCGGACGCGGTATACCTGGGCGGAAAAACGCTGAACGCCCGGCGCGGCGCGGCGAATTTCGGCGCGGAAGAGCTTGTAAAGGCTTCCGACTACCTGCATGAGCGGGGCAAAAAACTGTATGTGACCGTGAACACTCTGCTTAAGGAGTGTGAGATGGGCGAGCTTGAAAACACGGCTGAACAGCTGTTTCGGGCTCGCCCCGACGGCGTTATAGTGCAGGACATGGGCGTGTGCGGATATTTAAGGCAGGTCCTGCCTTCCCTCAGGCTGCATGCCAGCACCCAAATGGCGATAAGCAATCCGCAGGGCGCGGAGTATCTCAAGCGGCGCGGATTCGACCGCGCGGTGCTGGCCAGGGAAATGTCGCTGGAAGAGATCCGCGCCTGCAGCGAGACCGGCATAGAGACCGAGGTGTTCTGCCACGGCGCGCTGTGCGTGGCGTGCAGCGGCCTGTGCCTGTTTTCCAGCATGGTGGGCGGCCGCAGCGGCAACCGGGGCGCGTGCGCCCAGCCCTGCCGCATGGAATATGAGGCGAAAGGCGCTGCGTCTGCCAAAGGCTATCTGCTGTCGCCGAAGGATCTGATGACCGCGCCCGTGCTGGACAAGCTCGTTTCGGCGGGCGCAAGCAGCCTCAAGATAGAGGGCCGGCTGAAAAAGCCCGAGTATGTGGCAGTGGTGACGCACGCGTACCGCCGCTTGCTGGACGGGGAAACACCGGACGAGAAGCTGTCGGACGAATTAAGGCAGGTGTTCAACCGGGGCGGTTTCACCCCGGGATATTTCGAAGGGATCAGGGACGGGGAATTCCTGTCTACCCTGAGGCCCGGCCACCAGGGCGTACCGGTGGGCAAGGCAAGCGGAAGGACCGTGAGCCTGAGCCGTGACGTGGATAAGGGCGACGCGCTGGCAGTAAGGAACGACAGGGGCGAGGAGATCCCCGTAAAGCTCTCGGGCAGGGCGGGGGACCGCGTGGCGAATCCCGCGAAAGCGGACGGCACCGTGTACCGCATGCAGAGCAAAACGCTGCTGGACGAGGTGAGCGAGCGCCTGAGGCGGGAAAGAGGCTGCGTGACCGTATCCGCCCGGCTTACCCTCAGGGTAGGACAGCCGGCGCATCTGACGCTGGACGACGGCAAAGACCGCGTGACAGCCGAAGGCGAGACGGTTATCCCCGCGGAAAACGGCGGCATCGGCGCCGAAAGGCTGGTAAGTCAGCTTAAAAAGACCGGGGGCACGCCGTACATAATCGATCCTGCCGAACTGGACGGGGACGCGGACGCTTTCCTGAGCATGTCCGCCGTCAACAGTTTAAGGCGCGAGGCGCTGGAGCTCCTCTCTGAGGCGCGTATAGCCAAAGCGAGGGGCGAATGGGAAAAGCGGGAATACATTAGCCCGAAAGCCGCAAAAGGAGAGTATTCGCTTCCACCCCGCATTGCGGTGCAGGCGGACGATTCCGGGCTGCTCAGGCGACTGCTCAGGGAAGGCGCGGACGAAGCCGTGTATTTCCCTTCCGACCTGAGGGAAACAGCGCTGGCAAAAGCCGATCTCGACGGGATGTTCCTGTATCTGCCGCCGGTTATGGCGGGCAATACGCTGGATACGCTTTCTCGTTTTGCGCTCGGCAAAACGGGAAAGCTGAAAGGCGTCTACATCTCCAACCCGGGACAGCTGGCCGTGGAGTGGCCGGGGGAGAGGCGGTTCGACTTCTCCATGAACATCGCCAACAACGCCGCGCTGGAGTTCCTGGGCGTGGGGGAGGACATTTATACCCCGTCCGTGGAGCTCACCTGCCGGGAGATCAGGCAATTGTCCGGCAACCGGGAACTGGTGGTTTACGGCCGGGTACCGCTCATGCATTTGAGGCATTGCCCCCTGAACGCCATACGCGGGGGAGGCAGGCACCGGGAGTGCCGGGCGTGCGACAGCGCCGGGGCCGGTAAACGGCTAAGTGACCTGTACTATGCGGACAGGACGCGGGCAAGCTTTCCCTTCAGGCGGCTGGCGAGCGATGTGGGCTGTGTCTTAGACCTGCTAAACAGCGTGCCAATGAACCTGCTGTCAAGGACGGGCGAGCTGCCGGAAAGCAGGGTGTGGCGACTGCTTCTGACGGACGAGGACGAAAAGACCGCAGTAAAGCTGCTCAGGGCGTTCAAAGCGGCTGCCACCGGTGAACGGCCTGAAGAAAACATAGTCGAAAAATACACTACGGGGCATTATTTCAGGATCACGGAGTAATAAATGACGGAAAAATACCGGCTCAAGCTGGAATACGATAAAATACTGAATATGCTGAAGGACTGCGCGGTGTCCGACATGGGCAAGGCGCGCTGCCTTGAAACGCTTCCCGCGGACAACATAAAGGACGTCACGCGCCTGCAGCAGGAGACCGACGAAGCGCTGAATGTGATCGCTTACACGGGCGGAAATCCCATGACGCCCTTTGACGATGTGAGCGAGTATCTTAAACTGGCCCAGGTCGGCTCGGTGCTGACCATGAAGGCGCTTTTGAAGGTGGCGGGAGCGCTCTCGGCTGCCCGCAGCGTGAGGCGCAGCCTTATAACGGACCGGGAAGACACGCCCTTATTAAGCGAAATGGCTTCCCGCATCGCCACCAACCGGCCGCTGGAGGAAGAAATAAGCGCCGCCATCATCTCCGAGGATGAAATGAGCGACCATGCCTCCCCCGAGCTGTACGACATCCGCAGGCACATACGCCAGGTCAACGACAAGGTGAGGGAAAAGCTGAACGGCTTCATCCACTCCTCCGCCATGCAGAAATACCTGATGGACAGCATCGTGACAGTCCGCAACGGCAGGTACGTCATCCCCGTAAAGTCGGAATACCGTCAGCAGGTGCCGGGCCTGGTGCACGACCAGAGCGGCTCCGGCTCCACCGTGTTCATAGAGCCTATCAGCGTGGTGGAGGCGGGCAACGAACTCAAAGAGCTGATGCTGAAGGAGCAGAGGGAGATCCAGCGCATACTCAGGGACTTTACCCTGCGCATCGCGCCAGACGCGCCGCTCATAAAAAGCAGCCTGGATATAATGGCGTATCTGGACGGGGTGTTCGCCCGTGCGTTCCTTGCCAGGACCATGAACGCGAACCCTCCCAAGATCAACGATCAAGGCGTGATCCGCCTTAAGGAAGCGCGTCACCCGCTGTTGGATCCGTTAAAGGTGGTCCCGCTGACCATCTGGCTGGGGGAAGACTTTACCACCCTTGTGATAACCGGTCCCAACACCGGCGGCAAGACGGTCACGTTGAAGACTGTGGGTCTGCTGACTCTGATGGCGCAGGCGGGCATGCACATACCTGCCGCTTTCGGAAGCGAGATCGCCGTGTTCGACGAAGTGTTCGCGGACATCGGGGACGAGCAGTCCATAGAGCAGAGCCTGTCCACGTTTTCCAGCCACATGACCAATATCGTGCAGATACTGGATAACGTGAGCAAAAACAGCCTGGTGCTGTTTGACGAGCTTGGCGCGGGCACTGACCCCACGGAGGGCGCGGCGCTGGCCATGAGCATACTGGAGACGCTGCTCAAGCGCCGCGTGCGCACACTGGCTACCACCCATTATTCCGAACTCAAGGCCTTCGCGCTCAACACCGTGGGTGTGGAAAACGCCTCGGTTGAATTCGACGTGGAAAGCTTACGGCCCACATACCGCCTGTCCATAGGCGTGCCGGGCAAGTCCAACGCCTTTGAGATATCCAGAAAGCTGGGGCTCAACCCCGCCATAATCGCCGATGCTTCAGAGCGGCTCAGCCGGGACCAGATACGCTTCGAGGACGTCATCGCCAACGCGGAGTATCACCGCACGATCGCCGAAAAGGAACGCGTGCTGGCGGAAGAAGCGCACAGGGAGACCCTGCTCATACGGGCGGAAGCGGACAAAGAGAGAAAACAACTGGAATCCCAGCGGGAGGAAATGCTCAAAAAGAGCAAGGAAGACGCCAAAAAGCTGCTGAAAAAGGCCCAGAACGAAGCGGAACAGATCATTTCAGAGCTCAAGAAGGCCAGGAACGCTTCCGGTCTCAAGGAGCACGAACTGCACGAGATGCGCAAGCGCCTTCAGGACGGCATAGACGAAATGAGCGAGACGCTCGTTTCCGCCAAGGCGCAGGAAGGCGTGCGCCCGGAGAGCCTGAAGCCCGGCGACCGGGTGTATCTGGAAAAACTGGGTACGGACGCCACCGTGCTGACCGCGCCTGACTCAAAGGGCGACATGAACGTGCAGGCGGGGCCCATGAAGCTGAAAGCCAACATAAAGGAAGTGCTGCTCAGCACTCCCAAGCCTGCCGAGAACGCGAAAAAGAGCCGCTATGAGCCCCGTAAGCCCTCCGGCAGCAGTATACAGATCTCTCACAGGCGGGGCGAGATGGAGCTGGATGTGAGGGGCATGACGGTGGAGGAAGCCCTGAACGAGATGGACCTGTTCATAGACGGGGCGAGGCTCAACAGCATCAAGAACTTCTCGATAATCCACGGCAAAGGCACCGGCGCGCTGAGAAGCGCGGTGCAAAGCGAGCTTAAACGCATACCTGACGTAAAGGAATTCCGTCTGGGCCGCTACGGCGAGGGCGAGGACGGCGTGACCATAGTAACACTAAAGTGAAAGAGGTACCTGAGATGAAGAAACTACTGGCGCTGACGCTTCTGATCGCGCTGCTGCTTCCGACGTTTGCCACCGAAACTGAGGAGAAGGCCGACGAGACCGCAGTTGCTCCTCAGCCGGCGCTGAGCCTGCTTTACAGCAACCCCCTGCCGGAGATATTCGAGAAAGTATCTCCTTCCGTGGCGGTGCTGGCGCAGGTCAGCTACACCTGGGACAAGGCCACCGATTCCGTTAACAAGCAAGAAAAGGGCTCCGGCAGCGCGGTTTACATAAAGGAAGGCGGCTACTTCCTCACCAACCATCACGTGATCGAAGACGCGGACGAACTGGAGATCCGCCTAAGCGACGGCCGGTTGCTGGAAGCCGAACTCGTCGGTTCGGATGCGGCTGCGGACGTGGCCGTGGTAAAGGTGAACGAGGAGCTTGAGCTCACGCCCGTAAAGGTCGGCAAGTCCTCCGACCTGAAGGTGGGCGAGATAGTCTTGGTCATAGGCACTCCCCTCAGCTGGGAAATGATGTACAACACCCTGACCACCGGCATAGTGTCGGGCCTTAACAGGGACGAGGCGGACTACGAGGCCACCCGCGCCATAGGTCTCATCCAGATCGACGCGGCCGTCAACCCGGGCAACTCCGGCGGCGCGCTGCTGAACCTGAAAGGCGAGATCGTGGGCATCCCCTTCATGAAGTACATGGGCTATTATTACAAGGACGCCAACAACGAGGACTTCGTCGTGTACGAAGGCCTGTCTTTCGCGGTGCCCATGGACGTGGCCTGGCCCATCGCCGAAAGCATAATCGCCACCGGTTCCTACAAGCGTCCCCGCTTCGGCGTAAGCGTGACCGACAACGAAGGCCCCGAAGAGCCGCTCAAGAACTATCCGCCCGCCGGATTGCTGATAGGCGAAGTGGAGAAAAACGGCTCCGGCTTCAAGGCAGGTTTAAGAAGCGGCGACGTTATCACCCACGTGAACGGCATCAGGGTCAAGACGTTCAGGGAGTATACCAAGATAGTGGACAAGCTGGGCGCGGGCGAAAGCTTCACCATCAGCGTGGTGCGCTACAAGGACAAGGACGGCAACGACCTTAAGAAGTTTGAGAAACTTGAGCTTACCGTGACTCTGGAAATGATAGACTAAAGGAGAACGTTATGGCGTTTTTGGAAGTGGGCTTTTTCTCCGAGGTGCTGGGCATGTGCACGCGCATGAACGTGATACTGCCCCAGACCGCCCCGGGAATGATAGGGGTGGATACTCCTTCCAGGCAGCAGAAATGGAAGGTGCTGTACCTGCTGCACGGCCTGAGCGACGATCACACCATCTGGGAGCGCAGGACCAGCATAGAGCGCTATGTGAGCGACCTGCCCCTTGCGGTGGTCATGCCGGAGACCCAGCGGGGCTGGTACACGGACATGCGCCACGGTTTCAAGTGGTTCACGTTCTTTACCACCGAGCTGCCCCGCGTGGTCAGGGACTTTTTTCCGGCCATATCGGACAAAAGGGAAGACACCTTCGTGGCGGGCCTGTCCATGGGCGGCTACGGCGCGCTCAAGCTTGCGCTGTCCCGGCCGGACATTTTCTCCGCGGGAGCCAGCCTGTCCGGCGCGGTCGACGTGGCGGAGATCTGCGAAGCGCAGGAAAAAAACGGCGTGACCGAAGCGTTCGACGTGATGGGCGAAGCTTCTAAGGTGAGGGGCAGCAAAAACGACCTGTTCGCCCTGTGCGAGAACTTCGACTTCGCGGGCAATACCGCGCCCAGGCTGTTCATGTGCTGCGGCACGGAAGACATGCTGTACTGGCAGAACGTGCGCCTGAGGAACCACATAAAGGGGCTGCCGTTCGATCTCACTTACGAGGAAGAGCCCGGCACCCACAACTGGGCCTACTGGGACATGAAGATACAGAGCGTGCTCAAATGGCTGAACATAGGCGGGGAGGCGTAATATGGCACTTATACACACCAATTTCTTCAGCCAGAGCCTGGGAATGTGCGTTTCCTGCGAGGTTATACTGCCCCAGAAGAGGCTTGGCGGCGAATATGAAGGCCGGAACACCGAAAAATACAGGACCCTATACCTGCTGCACGGCAAAAGCGACGACGAGACCATCTGGCAGAGGCGCACTTCTATAGAACGCTATGTCGCGCCTCTGGGCCTTGCGGTGGTGATGCCCGCGGCGCACCTGTCCTCATACGCGGACATGGCTCACGGCGGCAAGTACTATACCTATATCGCAAAGGAACTGCCCCAGATCATGCGGGGATTCTTCCCGCTGAGCGACAGGCGGGAAGACAACTATATCGCGGGCCTGTCCATGGGCGGCGCGGGCGCGATGAAGATCGGCCTTAACAACATCGACTGCTATTCCGCCATCGGCTGCCTGTCCGCGGGCGCGGTCAACGGCGACCCCAACGACGTGTCCACTCCGGACAGGAAGGCGCGCCGCGAGTACCTGTACGGGGACAGGGACCTGACAGGTACCGAGGAAGACGTGCTCGGCGCGGCGCTCAAGGCGGTAAAAAGCGGTAAGCCGCTGCCCCGCATATACCACAGCTGCGGCACGGAGGACTTTATACAGCAAAGCGCTCTCAGGACTAAGGAGTTCATGGAGAGCTTGCCCGGAAACCCGTTCTCTTACGTGTACGAAGCCGATCCCGGCGTGCACAGCTGGGAGTACTGGGACAGCCACATACAGCGCTTTCTGAGCTTCCTGGGCCTGGAAAAGGGCGATTTTTACCAGTAAGGAAGGAAATCGGGCATGAAGGGCGTCATATACCAAAGCGGGTTTTATCCTGACATCGAAGGCGCGAAACAGGGAGTGGACGAAGCGATAAACTTCCTTAACGGGCTTAAGCCGGGCACGGACGTGGTTGTGCTGCCCGAAAGCGCGGACATGCCCTTCCCGCCCGCCACCAGGGAAGAATACGAGCAGGCATGGGAGGCAAATACGCCCAGGCTGCTCGTCGCCTGCCGCGACACTGCCATACGCCTGAACTGCGTCGTGTTCGTAAACGCGGGAGACAGGACCGAAAAAGGGTATTACAACACCACCTTCGCCTTCGACAGGCAGGGCAACGTTGTAGGAAAGTACTTAAAGCAGCACCTGACTCCGGGCGAGATTACCCGCCTGAAGCTCCAAAGCGATTACTGCGAGGAGTATTCCGAGCCTTACACCGTGGAGATCGACGGCGTTAAATACGCCTTTCTCACCTGCTACGACTTCTATTTCTTCGAGAGCCTGAGCTTTATCGCCCAGCAGCGGCCCCACGTGATAATCGGCTGCGCGCAGCAGCGCAGCGACGCCCACGAGACGGCCAAGATATACGGACGCTTCATCGCCTATACCACCGGCGCGTACCTGCTGAGGAGCGGCGTGTCCCTGGGGGACGGCTGCGCCACGGCGGGCTCATCCATGGCGGTGGGGCCGGACGGCGAGATACTGGCTTACAGGGAAAATGGCGCGGGCGGCATAGAGTTCGAGTTCGATCCTTTCAAAAAGTACTTAAAGCCCATGGGCTTCATGAACCCGGTGGGGCTGCATCATGACTATACCGAAAAAGGGCGCAGGCCCTGGAAGTACCGCTTTGCGGGCAGCGCCGTGATACGGGACGACAGAAGCCTGCCATACCCCCGGCTGTGCGCCCACAGGGGTTTCAGCACCGTGGCGCCCGAAAACTCCATGCCCGCCTTCGGCGCGGCGATAGCACTGGGCGCGCAGGAGATAGAGTTCGACCTGTGGTGGACGAAGGATGGGGACGTGGTGTCCATACACGATTCGACTCTGGACAGAGTGTCCGACGGCCACGGCAAGGTGTACGAAAAAACGCTGGACGAACTCATGCGGCTGGATTTCGGCTTCCGGTTCTCCGATCAATACAAAGGGCTTAAGATCGTGCGCTTTGAGGAGATACTTAAGCATTTCAGCGGCCAGGTCATAATGAACGTGCACATAAAGGACACGGACGACATAAGCCCGCTGGACGAGGAGCACCTGAAGCGCATAATCCGCCTGATAGACAAGTACGACGCTCGCCGGT
>JAGCIC010000216.1 GCA_017648805.1 Clostridia bacterium | reverse complement strand
CCTTTCGCTTAGGAGGCGAACGCTCTATCCTGCTGAGCTACAGGCGATTAGGGCTGAAAATGTTCGATTTTTGACGTAATTCTGCTGTTTTTCGGCCTTTTTCGAGAATTTGCTAATAAAAGTTGTGCGGTAATATTAGCAAAATCCTCAGGAATGTTAGCAGTTATTTCTTTTGGGGACCATTTTTTATGTTAACTGGTTGTTACAAAGTGTGCTTCTGCGGCTTCCTCAAAAATCGACTAAAATCGACTTGTTTCCGCATTGTGCCTCGGTTACTTCGTTTTGGCAGTTGTTAGGTTCGCCTTTCGCTTAGGAGGCGAACGCTCTATCCTGCTGAGCTACAGGCGCACATGCTTTATTCCGCCGCACCGCGGCGGTTTAGCCTTGTAATTTTACGTCATACGGACGGAATTGTCAATACCCTGCCAAGAGTTTACGCCAAAATAAACCGCGGGGACACGGTCGGCGCGTCCCCTTCGCATCAAAGCCTGGTGAGCATCAGCGCGGTGTTCACCGCAAAGCCCGTCAGGGCGAACACGCCGCCCAGGCTGCCTTTGGGCTTTTTCCACGCCAGTATGACTGCCCCTGCCACTGAAAGCCCCAGGGTGATCCACAGCGTGAGCGCGCGGCTTTGGTCCAGATAGATCAGCGCCAGCTGCGCGGCGCACACCAGGGCGGGCACCAGCGCGCCCGGGCAGAAGCCGTTAAGCGCCGTATCGGCGAAGAAGCCCGTTATCAGCGCCAGACACATGATATTGTTTATCTCGGACCAGTCCAGGGGCTTGGATCCGTACACGTAGCACATCACGTCCACGGCGATCAGCGCTCCCGCCAGCACGCCCTTTAAGCTGCTTTTGCTTTCGCCCCGCACGACCACCAGCGCCCAAAGGGCGAGCAGCGCGGCGAACAGCAGCTTGAGCGCGTCTTCGGGAAAGCCCGCGTACGCCCAGGCGTCCATGGCGCCCGCCTTGCCGTCTCCAATAAGCCACACGGGGGTCATGAAGAGTATGAGCCCCGCCGCCAGCAGCCAGCGTTTTGACACGGGAGTGAACATGATCAGCAGCAGTCCGGCCGCGCACGCCCCCGCCACGATGAAGGACAGTGTGTAGTCGCCCACTCCTATCGCGTCCATAAAGCGCGGATAGATGAATTCCAGCGTCCTGATCTCGTACAGGGGCAGCAGCTTGAAGAAGATCACCGCGTACACGAGCATGACTGCCCGCCACGCCAATGAAGCGCCGCCTTTTGAACCGGAACGTGACTTAGCCATCCTGTTTTTCCGCCCCCAGTGGTTTGATGTCGCCCGTATCGAAGAACGCCGCGAAAGCGTAGCCCTGCTGCTCCAGCTGCCCTAACTGCTTGGAGAGCTTTCTCTGTTTAAGCACGGTCACCGCGTACTCGCTGCGCAGGGACTGCGCCTTTCTGAGCACGTCCGTAAACGGAGCGTCATCTTTGTACAGAAGCGCCAGGCGCTTGTCTCCCGGCACGGTGAAGCCCTGCTCCGCCAGTATCTGGCAGATGCGCTCGAAGCCTATGGAGAAGCCCACCGCGGGAGTGTCCGTACCGGTGAACTTACCTATCATGCGGTCATACCTGCCGCCGCCCGCTATGGCGCCGGGGTAGCCGGGCTGCCTCACCTCGAACACGCAGCCCGTGTAGTAGCCCTGGCCCCTGGTGAGGGACGCGTCGAACACGGCAGTGTAACCGCCCTCCGACAGCGCGTTGGCCGATGCCACGATCTCCTCCACGCGGGAGATGACCTCTTCGTCTGAATAGTACTGCCTGACCGCGTCAAGGGACAGATCTCCCTTTTCCAGCAGCGCGCCCAGCCTGTCTATCGCTTCGGCGGGGCATTCCTTTCCCCTGAGCTCTTCGCACACGCCCGAGGCACCGATCTTGTCCAGTTTGTCAAAGGACACGCACACGCTCTCCAGGCTCTCAGGCGTGAAGCCCATGCCTTCCAGCATGCCGCGCAGTATCCTGCGGTCGTTTATGTTGACGGTAAAGCCCCTGAAGCCAAGTTTGCCCAGTGCGCGGGTGGTCACGTCGATCAGCTCGATCTCCGCCTGGTGGCTCTCGTCACCCAGTATATCTATGTCGCACTGTATGAACTCCCGCATCCTGCCCTTCTGGGGCCGCTCCGCCCGGTACACCCGGTCGGTCTGGATCACCTTGAACACCCGGGGCAGCGCCTCTTTGTTGGCGGCGTAGAAGCGCGCAAGGGGCAGGGTAAGGTCGTACCTTAAGCCCATGTCGCACAGGGCATCTGGATCCCTGGAAGCGAACGCTTCGTCCAGCTTTTCGCCCCGCTTCATGATCTTGAATATGAGGTTCAGGTTGTCGCCGCCCTCACTTTTGTTCAGGTTCTCCATGTCCTCCAGTATGGGGGTGGACACCCTCTCAAAGCCGCTGGCGCGGTACGTATCCAGTATGACTCCCCTCACATAGTCCCTCAAGCGGGTCTCGGCAGGCAGGAAATCCTTGGTGCCTTTTACGGGATTGGTCTTCATGCGTTCTCCTTCGGAAAATGCCCCGCGGGGGCGGGACGACAGCGGTATATTTTGT
>JAGCIC010000215.1 GCA_017648805.1 Clostridia bacterium | reverse complement strand
GTCTCAGGCGGCCACCCGCATGCGCACCGAGGACATGCTCCCCGCCTGCTCCATACTGGACAACGCCGGATACTATTCCCTGGAGTGCTGGGGCGGCGCGACCTTTGACAGCTGCCTCAGGTTCCTTAACGAGGATCCCTGGGTGCGTCTCAGGAAACTTAAAGAGGCGCTTCCCAAAACCAAACTGCAGATGCTGTTCAGGGGCCAGAACATTCTGGGCTACAAGCATTACGCGGACGACGTGGTGGACGAGTTCGTGCGCCTGTCCATCAAAAACGGCATCGATGTGATCCGCATTTTCGACGCCCTGAACGACCCCAGAAACTTAAAGCAGGCCATCGACGCCACCAACAAATACGGCGGCATCTGCGAAGTGGCCATGAGCTACACCATCTCCCCCGTGCACTCCGAGGAGTACTTCGTCGAGAAGGCGCTGGAGTTCGAGAAGATGGGCGCACAGAACATCTGCATCAAGGACATGGCGAACCTGCTTCTGCCCTACGCGGCCTACAGCCTGGTCAAGAAATTAAAGCAGGCCCTGAAGCCCGAAACTCTCGTGCACCTGCACACCCACAACACCACCGGCACCGGTGACATGGTCAACATGAAGGCCATCGAGGCGGGTGTGGACATCGTGGATACCGCGCTGTCGCCCCTCGCCAACGGCACTTCCCAGCCCGCCACCGAGAGCCTCATAGCCACCCTGCAGGGCACCGAGTACGACACGGGCATCGACCTTAACGAGCTCACCAAGGCCACGGAGCACTTCCGCAAGGTGGCCGACAAGCTCAAAGCCCAGGGCATACTCGACCCCAAGGTGCTGAACGTCAACGTGAAGACCCTGCAGTATCAGGTGCCCGGCGGAATGCTGTCCAACCTGATCAAGCAGCTTAAGGACGCCGGCAAGAGCGACAAGCTGGACGAAGTGCTGGCCGAGGTGCCGCGGGTCCGCAAGGACTTCGGCTATCCCCCACTGGTAACTCCCACCAGCCAGATCGTAGGCACCCAGGCGGTCATGAACGTCATCTGCGGCGAACGCTACAAGATGAACCCCAAGGAGAGCCAGGGCCTCATGCGCGGCGAATACGGCCAGCTGCCCGCTCCCGTGAACGAGGAAGTGCGCCGCAAGGTAATCGGCGACGACAAGGTGATCACCTGCCGTCCCGCCGACCTGATCGGACCGGAGCTTGAGAAGTACCGCAAGGAGTGCGCCAAGTGGTACACCCAGGAGGAGGACGTGCTGTCCTACGCCCTGTTCCCGCAGGTCGCGCCCAAGTTCTTCGAGTACCGCCAGGCCGAGCAGCTCAAGCTCGACACCAGCGTGTTGGACAAAGAAAACAACGTAATGCCGGTATAACGGTTATTGGCGGGGGAAAAATGCTTCCCCCGCCATTTTTATAATTACGGATCGCACAGGGCTTACCTCTCCGGCACAGCCCTCTATACTATATATTGGAGGTTCGATATGACCAGACTTCCCGCCGTACCGCTTATGGTGCACGACCCGTATTTCTCCGTCTGGATGCCCGACGACAGTCTCACAAAAGTGAACACCGCCCACTGGTGCAAAAGCGAGCTGCCGGTCTTCATTCTGCTTGAAGTGGACGGGATCATATACCGCCTGCTGGGCACGGGCGAAGCGCCCGCGCTGGAGTTTTCCGACATGGAAGTCACTCCCCTGTCCACGCGCTTCGAGTTTGAGACCTCGAATGTCCGGCTTAAGCTGTCCTTCACGTCTCCCCTGCTGCCGGACGACCTGGACAGGGCTTCCACGCCCATCAGCCTTATCAGGGCCGAAGCCTGCTCGCTGGACGGCAAAGCCCACGAAGTCAGCCTTACGCTGGAAGCCAGCGACCGTTTCTGCTGGCGGGGCGACGAAAAGCCCGAGATAGGCATGTACCCCATGCCCTACCCCGACATCAGCATGATGAGCATAGGCCAGCTTTCGCAGAAGATACTGTGCCATTCCGGCGACGGCGTCACCATAGACTGGGGATATCTGTACATGGGCGCGCCCGGCGGCGAGCTAAACTATGACGGCGAGAAACTGTGCTGCAAGGTGAGCGGGACGGTAGGCAGCGCGCCGGCAGTATTCAAGCTGCTTATGGGCTACGACGACATAGCCTCCATCCTTTACTACGGCAATCCGCGCAAGGCCTGGTACGCCAGAAACGGCAAGGATTTCGTTTCCGCCATGCTGGAGACGCTGGAGAGGTTTGACAGTCTGCTTGCCGCCTGCGCCTGCTGGGACGAAAAGCTGCTTAACGAAGCCCGCAGGATCGGCGGCGAGAACTACGCGCTGATAGTGTCCGCCTCCTGGCGGCACGTGTGGGCAGCCCACAAGCTGTTCCCGGACGAAAACGGCGAAATGTGCTTTATAAGCAAGGAAAACAACTCCAACGGCTGTGCGGGCACGGTGGACGTGAGTTACCCCTCGACTCCCTTGTTCCTGAAATTCTGTCCCGAGCTGGTAAACGCCATGTGCCGTCCCGTGCTGAGGTTCGCCCTGATGCCCGTATGGACCTACGATTTCGCGCCTCACGACGTGGGCAGATACCCCATAGTGAACGGGCAGGTGTACGGCTGCGACGGAACGCTGAGCGTCGGCCGCCGTCCCCTGCACCAGCCGCCCTTCTACCTTATGCCCGCCCAGCCTCCCCGCTATAACCTCAGGGGCCAGATGCCCGTCGAAGAGAGCGCCAACATGATAGTCATGCTCTACGCCGCCTCTTATTTCGGCGCGGACAGCGGCCTGGCCTGGCAGAACCGGGACACGCTGGAAAAGTGGGTCAAATACCTGGTGGAGTACGGCGAGGATCCGGGCGAACAGCTGTGCACGGACGACTTTGCCGGCCATCTGGCTCACAACGTGAATCTGGCCGCAAAGGCCATGGTGGGCGTCATGTGCTACGGCAGGCTGCTGGAAAACCGGGGCGAGGACGGCTCCTTCTACATAGACAAGGCCCGGGAGATGGCGGACAGCTGGCTCAAGCGCTGCTCGGGCGGCGAAGGCACGCCTCTCACCTTTGACGGTCAGGGCTGGAGCATGAAGTACAACCTGGCTTGGGACAGGGCGCTCAAGCTCGGCCTGTTCCCGAAAGAATTCTACCTTGCGGAGTCCCGGTCCTATCTTAAGCATATGAACGACTACGGCCTGCCCCTGGACAACCGCAAGACATACACCAAGAGCGACTGGGAACTGTGGACCGCCGCCATGTCTCCGGACAGCGAGGTCAGAAACGCCATCATATCCCGCGTCGCCCGCTATCTTAAGGAGACGCCGGATAGGGTAGCCTTCAGCGACTGGTATGACACTGTGACCGGCAAGTACGAGCAGTTTATCGCGCGCAGCGTGCAGGGCGGCCTGTATATGCCCTTCATCTGCTCCTGGGAAGATTGACTTTGATAAAAAACCGTGTTAAAATTCTGTCATCATGAGAAAAGGGGCGATCGTATGAAAAAAGGCATAGTCTTTCTGCTTATCCTGGCGCTTGCTGCAAACCTGTGCGCGTTCGGGGAAGGCAATTTCCTTTCCAACGTGCTGTCTGCCGTCATATCCGCGGGTGAGAAGACCGCCCCTTCCGATGTGGATCCGAGCGTGGGCATCATAGGCGGCGCGGACGGTCCCACCCAGATCATCGTCACCGGTCAGGACAAGCCGGACAACTTCTTTGCGGGAGTACTGCGCGCCATACTCGAACAGGCGCAGAAACCGACGCCGGAACCTACTCCGGAACCGACCCCGGAACCTACTCCCGAGCCGACGCCGGAACCCACTCCCGAGCCGACTCCCGAACCGACTCCGGAACCGACACCTGAACCTACACCGGAACCCACCCCCGAACCTACTCCAACGCCCACCCCTGCCAGGGACGCCGGCGTTAAATTCGTGGCAGTGAGCTTCAGCATGAACGGCGTGGAAATGGGCGCAGAGAACCTGGGCGGCGCGTACTCGGTCATATTCCGCGAGAACATGACCGCCGACCTGGTGCTGGGCGACGCCCCGATCAACAATGTTCCCTACACCGCAGAAAATGACGGCGAGCGGGTGACAGTGCGTTACGGCGGGGACGATTACGTGTTCGAATACAAAGACGGGGCATACATATTCGACTTCGCGGGCGCCATGGTGCTGCGCTTTGAAAAGGAGGCTGAATAATGAAAAAGGTTTTCGCGCTTCTGCTCATTTGCGTGATGGTCATCTCTTTCGTGCCGGCATTCGCAAACATGCCCTATTTCAAGCTTGAAGACGACATCATCTACATCGACCTGGACAGCGACGGCCAGTTGGAAGGCGTTGAGATCTACTGCGAGACGGACCCCGAAGGCATCGGCACCCTGGGCCTCC
>JAGCIC010000214.1 GCA_017648805.1 Clostridia bacterium | reverse complement strand
GTTTTTGCCTAAGATGTCAATACAAACACATTGTCTATATAAAAAATTTGTAATTTGACGCATTTAGGGCTTGCAAAAGCGGGGAAAAGGGCATATAATGTCTATGATTGCGTCTGCGGGTCTGTGGTTGAAAGTCGAAGCCAGTCGCAGGCAAAACGATCCACGTAAGCGGAGCAATGCCTCCGTGAGCACGGTGCGGCTTAGAAGTAAGTCCGGCCGGCGTATAACGCCGAGAGGACCTGTAGTGGGGAGCGAACGCTTAGGAGCGAAAGTCCCGGCCGGCGAGTGTGGGGTCAAAGACCAGGTCAGCCGTGAGGCGCAGTCGATATTCATCTATTTTGGGGGTATTCTATCCATGTTCGAGGACAAAACTCTGATCTGCAAGGACTGCGGCAAGGAATTCGTATTCACCGCCGGCGAACAGGCCTTCTACGCCGAGAAGGGCTTCCAGAATGAGCCCACCCGCTGCAGGGACTGCCGTCAGGCCCGCAAGGCCAGCCGCAACAACGCCTCCGGCGAGCGCGAGATGTTCGAAACCGTGTGCGCCGAGTGCGGCAAGCCCACCCGCGTGCCTTTCATTCCCAAGAGCGACCGTCCCATCTATTGCAGCGAGTGCTTCGCAGCCAAGCGTCAGCAGTTTTAAACATAAGACGGGAAAAAACGGGCGGACATAGGTCCGCCCTGTTTTTTTGTTTTCAAAACCTTGCCGAAGGCATTTTGCGCCTCTAATTTCGCCCGAAATAATCCGTCAGTCCCAGCGCCATGCCCAGCGCCAGTTTTTCCTGATACTCGGAAGTGCTCAGCAGTTCGTCCTCCCGGGGATTGGACATATACCCGCACTCCACCAGCACAGCGGGCACCTTGGACCAATTGAGCCCGGAATACGTGTCCCGCCTGAACACTCCCCTCTGCTTTGCTCCCGTGGTCTCGCCCATGGCGGACAGCAGGCAGCGGGCAAGCTCACAGCTTTCCTCGGCCTTGTCCCCCGTCAGGCGCACGAACATGCCCAGCCCGTTTATGTCATGATCCGTCGCGCCGTCGCAGTGGATGCGCAGCACGCAGTCCGTGCCCCAGCGGTTCATCATTTCCGCCCGTTCCACGTTGGAGATATTGACGTCCGCCGTCTCCCGGGTCATGAGCACCAGGGCGCCCATCTCTTCCAGCAGTTCCCTGAGCTTCAGCGCTATCTCCAGATCCACCTCGTGTTCCGGGCGGCCCGTAGACACGCCCCGGGTGCCCGTCGCCACCTTAGCCTTGGTTTCGCTGCTGCCCGGAGATACGGGCTCCTGCCCGCTGTCCCCCTTAAGCTGGTGGCCGGGATCTATGCCGATCCTGAGCCCGTACAGGGGCAGCCCCGGCGTTTCGCCGCCGGACGCGGGCTCCACCCCTTCCCTTTCGCAATACGCATTCAAACACATGATCGCCAGTATAAGGCACAGTATCCGTTTTATCACTTTATATCCTCTGGGTTTTTCTTTTTTGACGCCAAAGCCGCCCCGCTTGTTCCCCGGACCTAAGCGCGGTACTCCCAGCCGTGCTCGCCGTGATAGATCATCAGCTTCGTCATGCCGCCGTCGGCGCAGATGTTCTCGCCCGTTATGAAGCCCGCCCTGTCGGAGCACAGAAACAGCGCCAGCTCGGCGATGTCTTCCGGCGTGCCCACCCGTCCGACGGGCTGCTGCAGGGCGTCCTCGCCCGATATGTCCGAATACGACGTGTCTATCCAGCCCGGGGAAATGCTGTTGACCCGCGCCCTTCCCGCAAGGCTCACGGCCAGCGCATGGGTGAGCGCGGAGATGCCGCCCGTGGCCGCGGTGTAGCTTTCGGTCTGGGGCTGGCTCATGCGGTCCCGCGAGGAGGATATGTTTATCACGCAGGCGCCCGGCGCGAAGCGGTCCTTCAGCAGCTTGGTCAGGTAAAACGGGGCGGTGACCCCCACCGCCAGGGCGCGGGAGAAGTCCTCATAGGTGCACTCGTCGATGCCCTTCATAAGCGGCGGCGCGTTGTTTATAAGATAATCCACCCTTCCGCTCTCAAGTATCACGCTATTGGCGAAAGCCTCCAGCGCGGCTTTATCCCCCGCGTCTCCTTCGAAATGGCTGCCCGGTGCAGTATCCATCACATGCACTTTCGCGCCTTCCCGTTTGAACGCGTCCGCGATCGCCTTGCCTATGCCGTGGGCGCCGCCGGTGATCACGGCGACCTTTCCGCAAAAACTGTTCATGTTCAGTCTCCCTGCCGAAAAAATGCTCTGGCCGGCGCCGGAAACTGTCATTCGGGATCCCGCTCCTGCCTTCGCGGCAATCTTACCACACGCCCGCCTGCCATGTCAAATGCGCATGCCCCCCGCCGCGCATTTCGTACGCAGCCGCTTTCCTGCGATTTTACTTTGATTTAACGCAAATTAGCCTCCTTTCCGTGCTTGTAATTGTGTCATTTGTGTGATATACTGTGAATGGAATATTTTAGAATGTTTACGATTTCATTTCCTCGCGAAGGGAGAGACATAACATGAAGCAAAAACTCCTGCGGGTGCTCGCCATTGTGCTGCTGGTGATGCTTTTGACCTGCGAGTTCGCCCAGGCGGAAAGCTTTAAGGCAAAGGTATACACCGCCAGCGCCAAAGTCTACAAAACCAACAGCACCACGAGCAAGCTGCTGGACACTCTGCCCCACAACACCGTGGTCACTGTGACGGCGCATAAGAACGGCTGGGCCAAGATAACCTACGGCAAAAGCGGCTCCGGCTTCTGCCAGATTTCCGATCTGATCAGCAGCGTCAAGGTCAAGAGATTCGCCAACAAAAAGACCAAGATCTACCAGACGCCCTCCACCGCCCACCCCATCACCACCGTGAGCGTGGACTACCCGCTGTACCGTGTGGGCGCCAGCGGCAACTATTATCTGGTGCAGGACAAGGACGGGGCATTCACCGGCTATATCAAAAAGGCCGATCTGTCCAGTTCCCGCAAAAACCCCTTCGCCATACCCGACAGCAAAAAGGGCAAGTATGACAAAAACGGCTCCTCCACCACCATCCCCAAGGCGGTAAAGAGCGGCCAGTTCTATCTGGCTTCCACCATGAACAAGGCCAAGTGGAGAGACTACATGGTATACATCGCCCAGAGCAAGGTGGGCGCCGCTTACAAACAGTTCCCCGGCGCCTACGAGTTCAACAACTACACCTTCGTAAAGACGTGCTTCAGCTCCATGGGCTACAAGATCCCCGCCTCCACCAACGCGGTCGGCCACACCGGCGGCAACGCCTTCATCAGCCGGCAGAACCTGCTTAAAGGCGACATCGTGTGCTTCGACTGCGATCCTGCCGACGGCGACCTGGTAGATCATATCGGCATCTACATCGGCCAGGGTTACTTCATCCACGGTTCCAAGACCGCGGGCAGGATCCTGGTGAGCACGCTGAACAGCGGCTACTACAAGAGCGCATTCTGCTGGGGCCGCAGGGTAATCAAATAACCCAAACAAAACTTACAGCCGCCTTCCGGGCGGCTGTTTTATTGCGCTCGTTGAGCACTTGAGCGCGGTTTCCCCGCCCCGCTTTATCATCAGGCGTACGCGCCGCACGCATGGCTTGGCGGTCAGGATTCCGCACCCGTACGCGCGTTCCGAGAGGCGCTGCGGCGCGCACAGACGGGCAAAGAAACGCGGGCAGGGTCTCAGGGTGCCTGACGTCAGGACCGCTTTATACGGGCCAAATAACGGGCATAGGAAAAGAGGGGCAGCCGCCCCTCTTTTCTTTCCGTAAACCACTGAATTACTTTTTCTCTTTCCCCAGCAGGAAGCTCATTATCTCGTTGTAGCTCTTGCCGGAGGACGCCAGCGCGTCGATGATCTCCTTCTGCTGGCTCTGCTTTTTGAGCTCCAGCTGGCGGCGGTAATCCGCGTCGGAGAGCAGGCTTATGCCGTCCTCTCCGAAGAAGTGCATGACACGGCTGTCGAAGGTGAGATACAGGGTCTTGCCCGCCTTCAGGCCCTCCCTCTGCGAGTGGGTAAGGGAC
The DNA here is from genome assembly GCA_017648805.1 of Clostridia bacterium. The sequence continues at coordinate 1,486 of JAGCIC010000214.1, read as the reverse complement.
AGTGTGGGCACACGGGCGATCAGCTTGCTGCCGTCCTCGGTGACCGCGTGCAGGTGCAGTTCGCTGCCCATCATCTCGTTCACCTGCAGCGTGCAGGGAATGGCGTCGGGCGCGGGCGCGTTAAGCAGGGTCATGTGCTCGGGGCGCACGCCCAGGGTGATGTTCTGGGTCTGCACGTCGTTTTTGAGCAGCAGGTTCTTCTTTTCGCCTTCCACGAACAGGTTCACGCCGAAGGGCGACACCATATAGCTGTCCCCCATGCGGGTCAGTTTGGTGCTGATCATGTTCATCTTGGGCGCGCCGATGAACTCCGCCACGAACTTGTTGGCCGGCATGTCGAACACCTCGGTGGGCGTGCCCACCTGCTCAATGTAGCCGTCCTGCATTATGACGATGCGGTCGCCCAGGGTCATGGCCTCGGTCTGGTCGTGGGTGACATACACGAAGGTGGTGTCCAGCTTCTGCCTGAGCAGTATGATCTCCGCCCTCATCTGGTTCCTTAATTTGGCGTCCAGGTTGCTGAGCGGCTCGTCCATAAGGAACACCTTGGAGTTCCTGACCATGGCGCGGCCTATTGCGACCCTCTGCCTCTGGCCGCCGGACAGCGCCCGGGGCTTGCGCATCAGGTACTGGGTTATGCCCAGTATCTCCGCCGCGGCGGTGACCTTCTCGTACACTTCGTCCTCCGGCACCTTCTTAAGGCGCAGGGAGAAGGCGATGTTGTCGTACACCGTCATGTGGGGATACAGCGCGTAGTTCTGGAACACCATGGCGATGTCCCTGTCCTTGGGCTGCAGGTCGTTGACCACCACGCCGTCGATGGATATGGTGCCTTCGGAAATGTCCTCCAGGCCCGCGATCATGCGCAGGGTCGTGGACTTGCCGCAGCCGGAAGGGCCTACGAACACCACGAATTCCTTGTCCTTGATCTCCAGGTCAAAGTCGTGTACCGCCACGACCTTGTTGTCGTATATCTTTTTTACGCCTTTAAGCGATATGGCTGCCATATGTTATCCTCCCTTCTATCCTTTGACCGCGCCGCCCGTGACGCCTTCCACATAGTACCTCTGCAGGAACAGGAACAGCATCGTCACCGGCAGGGCCACCAGCACGCCGCCGGCGCAGAACATGGTGTAGTTCTTGCCGATCTGGTCCTGACTCAGCCAGTCGTACATACCGACCGCCACGTTCTTGCCCGCGGAGGTGCCCATGGAAATGTATCTGGCGAACACGAAGTCGCCCCAGGGGGCCATGAACGCGGTCAGCACGGTGTATATGACTATGGGCTTGGACAGGGGCAGGATTATCTTTACCAGCACCTTGAAGCGGTTGGCGCCGTCCACGCGGGCAGCTTCGTCCAGGCTCTTGGAGATGGTGTCGAAGAAACCCTTGGACACGTAGTAGCCCATGCCGGAGGAGGCCACGTAAACCAGAATCAGGCCCGGGACCGAATGCTCCTCAGTGAGGTTAAAGTCCGCCAGGACGT
>JAGCIC010000213.1 GCA_017648805.1 Clostridia bacterium | reverse complement strand
TGGGCTTTGACGCGGAGCTGGCGGCGCTGCTCGCCTCCCAGCTGGGCAGCCCCAAGGCCATCGACCGCATGACGAGCTATGTTATGCAGGCCCGTCCCAAGTCGGAGGAGATGCTGGTGGACGAGGCCCTCTCCATCTGCGCCGAGATCGACGCGTGGCGGGAGAGAAAGACCAGCATGGAGGCCCAGGCGCGGTACAACGCCCTGCTCTTCCACGGCATCCTCGGACAGGGCGGGGATGAAGACGAATGAGAATGGGAGGAAAACAGACATGAGCGTATCCGAAAAGGTATTGAAAAAATACGCGGAGCTGATCGTGCGCACCGGCGCCAACGTGCGGCCCGGACAGGTGGTCAACCTGACGGTGTCCGTGGAGCAGCACGCCTTCGCGGCCCTCGTTATCGAGGAGTGCTATAAGGCCGGGGCGAAGAAAGTGAACGTGGACTGGGCTTACGACGTCCAGGCCCGGCTGAATTTCCTCTACGCGCCGGAGGAGACCCTGGGCACCGTGCTGCCCTGGGAAGAGGCGAAGATGAAGCAGATGACTTTAGATTTGCCCTGCCGCATCTTCATCGACTCGGAGGACCCGGACGCCATGAACGGCGTGGATCCCGGGAAACTCTCCAAGGTGGCCCAAAGCCGCGCCACGGTGATGAAGCCCTACCGCAGCGCCATCGACGGGAAGCACCAGTGGTGCATCGCGGCCTACCCCTCCGAAAAGTGGGCCCGCAAATGCTTCCCGGACGCGGAGGACGCGGGGGACAGGCTGTGGGACGCGGTGCTCAAGACCGTGCGCGTCAGCGAGGACGCCGATCCCGTGGAGGCCTGGAAAAAGCACACCGATTTTATCCGAGCCAAAGCCGAATGGCTCAACGCCCAGGGCTTCACCGCCCTGAAGTACAAAAGCGCCAACGGTACGGATTTCACCGTGGACCTGATCCCCGGGGCCCGGTGGGAGGGGGCCGGCGCGGTCAATAACGTCAACGGCGTGTTCTACATCCCCAACATGCCCACGGAGGAGATATTCACCTCCCCCATGGCGGGCAAATGCGAAGGCACGCTGGTAGCGGTCAAGCCGCTGTCCCTGCACAGCCAGCTGGTGGAGGACTTCTCCGTCACCTTCAGAGACGGCAAAGCCGTGTCCTGCCGGGCGAAAAAGGGGCAGGAACTGCTGGAAAAGACCATACATATGGACGAGACCGCCTGCATGCTGGGCGAAGTGGCGCTGGTGCCCAAGGAAAGCCCGGTCAACCGCTGCGGCATACTGTTCTACGAAACGCTGTTCGACGAGAACGCCTGCTGCCACATGGCGCTGGGAATGGGATTTAAGGAAGTGCTGCCCGGCGGGGACGACATGAGCGTGGAGGAAGCCCGGCAAAAGGGCGTCAACGACTCCATCATCCATGTGGACTTCATGGTGGGCGCGGACGACCTGGACATCGACGGCATAAAGCCCGACGGAAGCACGGTGCCCGTGTTCAGGAACGGCACCTGGGCCTGACCCGGCGCTTCTCCGCGCATCCCCGGCAAACGAAAAGGAGCGGCTTGGCCGCTCCTTTTATCTGACTTTTTCGCCCTTAACTATTACCACGTTCACGCTCTGCACGTCCACCTGCCGCCATACTCCTTCGGTGACGTACGGTTCTTTTGCCAGGTAAGCGTCCAGCTCCCCGCGCGAGGCGAAGTCCAGTATCAGCACGGAACCCGCCATTTTGCCTTCGCCGTCCAGCAGACCGCCCGCGCAGATTATATGCTCCTTCATCCTCTCCATGTTTTCCAGGTGGCGGGGGCGCACCTCCATGCGCTTTGCCAGCATGTTTTCCCCGTCTTTCGCCGTGATAACGAACTGCATGCCTTGCTCCTTTCGCTCTCTTCGTTTATCAAATAGCCGGATCAGTATCCTACGCGTTTACCAGCAGCTCCGACACCGCCACGAGCGCCGCCTCGCCGCTGATCGAGATCCTGCCGCCGTCTTTGGGTTCGCAGGTCAGATATCCGCCCCGCTTTGACGCCTGGTACGCGCGTATGACGGGCTTCCCCAGTTCCTTCGCCCAGTACGCGCCTATCTGGCAGTGGGCGCTGCCGCACACCGGGTCCTCCGGCACCGCCACCTTGGGGCAGAAGCTGCGTGACACGCAGTCAGTGTCCTTTCCGCGGGCGGTGGCGTTCTGCAGGCGGCCCGGCAGCCGCATAAGCAGCGCCTGGTCGGGGCACATGTTCCGTACGTCATTTTCGCTGTCGAACACGCAGATGAGGTCCAGCCCCAGCACCGCCTTTATGGGGCGCACGCCGAAAGCGCGTTCCATGGCATCCGTGACGGGTATCTCCTTAAGCTCGTAGGTGGGAAAGTCCATTTCGTACAGCTCTCCCTGCCGCTTCACGGTCAGCCGCCCGCTCAGAGTGTCGAAACTCACTTCCGTGCCGCCCGGCTCCGCGCGGTTGAGTATCACGTACGCGGAGGCCAGGGTGGCGTGGCCGCAGAGCTCCACCTCCGTGCCCGGGGTGAACCACCTCAAGTGATAGCCCGCGTCCTCTTTGACTATGAACGCGGTCTCGGACAGATTGTTTTCCCCTGCCAGCTTTTTCATGAATTCCTCGGAGGGCCACCTGTCCATCACGCATACCGCGGCGGGATTGCCCGAAAAGGGCGCTGACGTGAACGCGTCCACTATGTACTGTCTCATATATCCTCCCGTCAGAAGCTTAATGGCAGAAACGCCGCGATCACGGCGAACACCACCCCGGGCAGCAGGTTCGCCACCCGTATCCTTTTGCCCCACACCAGGTTTATGCCCACGCAGAATATCAGCACGCTGCCCACAAGGGACAGATAGCCCATAGCGGCGTCGGTCATCACGGGCTTGACCGCGGAAGCCAGCAGCGTCAGCGCGCCTTCCCAAATAAACACGGGAATTGCGGAGAACACGCAGCCCTTGCCCAGGGAGCAGGTCATCACCATCACGATTATCAGGTCCAGCACCGCCTTGGCTCCCAGGGTGGACCAGTCTCCCGACAGGCCGTCCTGCAGCGCGCCCACTATGGCCATTGCGCCTATGCACACGGTCAGGGACGCGGTCAGAAAACCGTTTACGAACCCGCTGTCCCCGGAATTGCCCGTCTTGCGCTTTAACCACTCGCCGAACAGCTCGAAGCCCTTTTCGATGTTGAGCGCCTCGCCGAACAGCCCGCCCAGCGCCAGGCACGCCACCGCCAGCATGCCCCCGCCTCCCGGAAACATGTCACTGAGCAGCATATGCCTGAGCGCCCCCGCCATGCCTATGAACAGCGTGCCCACGCCGCAGGCCATGGTCAGGGTCTCCTGATGCCGGGGTTTCAGCAGCTTTCCGAACAGCAGCCCGCAGGCGCCGCCCAGCACTATGGCGCCCGTGTTCACCAGCGTTCCTATCATTTGCCGTCTCCCGCCAGGCTCTCGGCGAAAGCCAGGGCGCGCCCGGGCCAGCCCTCCACGTCCGTGCCCGTGCCGTCCCCGAAGCCGTGGAAGGCGTGGTCGCCTTCTTCCAGCACGGAAGGCACTCCCGCCGCGTCCAGCAGCCGTTTCATAAGCTCCGAGTTCACGGGCGGCACCGTTTTGTCGTCCTTCCCGCACACTATGTAGCACGGGGGATAATCTGCGTCTATGTGCTCCGCCACGTTGTAGTCATCCAGCCTGTCCCGCCAGGCATCCCCCAGCATTATGCCGGCAAAACCGCCCTTTTCGTCCCACCGCGCCTCCGTTTTCACGTCTATCACGGTGTATACGGGGAACAGGCACAGGGGCTTTACGGCGCCGAAGCGCTTCCAGCCGATGTTGGCGTAGCCCCAGTTGGAGACGAGGTTCGCCCCCGCCGACCAGCCGCCCACGCAGAGGCGCGCGGGGTCTGTGCCAAGCTCGTCCGCATGGTCCGTAAGCCACTTTACGGCAGCCGCCAGGTCGTCCAGCGCCTTTACCGCCGCCTCGGGTATCCTGACCCGGTATGTCAGCAAAAACACCTCGCAGCCCGCTTCCGACATGTGCCTTCCGGTGGGCAGCGACTCGACCAGCGAGCACACGCTCCCGTAGCCGCCCCCCGCGCACAAAAGCATGCACGGCCGGGTCCTGTCGGGCGCGGCGGGAGATATACGGATAAGGTTCACGTCCTTCTTGTACGGATCCTCAGTGCCCGGATACAGGAAGTACTGCCTGACGCGGCCTTCATCTATGGCTTTCAGGAAGAATTCCAGCCCCGCCAGTATGCCCGCGGGCCTCCAGCCGATCTTTTCAAGCCCCTGCACGGTGTAAGGCGCGTGCCAGCTGTTTTCCGGGTCTTCCCCGGGGGTGTACAGCATGTAGCGGGCGTAGGGTCTCATTTGCGGCAGGGCATAAATGTCTCTGAGTTTCGTGTCCAAAGTGATACCGGTCATGGCGCTGTCCTCCTTGACAGTTTCAGGCTTCGTATACTTTTCTTCCGCCCAGGTAGACGGAGCGTACCTTTATGGTGTGGATGTCGGCGGGCTTTACGCCGAAGGGACTTGCGTCCAGCACGGTGAAGTCCGCCAGGAAACCGGGGGCGATCCTGCCCTTGATGTTTTCCTCAAAGCTGGCTTCGGCGCTTTTTGCGATGAAGCTGTCCAGCGCTTCCCTTACGCTGAACGCCTGGGAAGGCAGGTAAGGCCCCGTGCCGTCCAGAGAGGTCCTGGTGACGGCGCACTGAACTCCCTTCATTACATCCGGCAGCTCCACGGGGCAGTCGGAGCCGTTGGACACGCTCACGCCCGTATCCATAAGCGTCTTCCAGCTGTAGCTTGACGCGGCGCGCTTTTTCCCGACCCGCGCTTCCACTATGTGGTTGTCGTAGTCCAGGAACACGCTCTGGGCGTACACGTGCAGCTTAAGCTCCGCCATGCGCTCAAGCTGGTCCGGGCGGGTGATCTGGCAGTGGACTATGCCGTGGCGGTGGTCCTGCCTCGGGCATTCCTTAAGCGCATTTTCGATCGCGTCCAGCACACTGTCCAGGCAGGCGTCGCCTATTGCGTGCACCGCGACCTGCATGCCGCGGGAATTGGCGTAAGAGATCAGGTCGTTAAACTGCTCCCGGCCAAGCAGGGAAAAGCCGCAGGTGTCGGGGCAGTCCTCGTAAGGCGCGCTCAAGTGCGCCGTGCGGCTGCCCAGCGAGCCGTCTCCCAGCAGCTTCAGGGGCCCGATGCGGAACATGTCGTCTCCCGCGCCGGTCACGTTGCCCGCTTCGACGAAGCGCTTAAGCTCCTCCAGATCGGAGAAGTTGCTCTGCTCGTACACCCTCACGGTCAGTTCGCCGCTGTGTATCAGCTCCCGGTATGCTTCGTTCACCGTCTGCCAGGACAGCCCTCCGAAGGACGAATAGTCGTCGCTCTGGGCGCTGGTGACGCCGTAGGAGTTCATTTCACGGCACGCCAGGCGCAGCATGTCCTTTATCTCCTCCTTGCCGGGCAGGGGGATGAACGGGCTCAGCAGCTCTATGGCGTTGTCGTACAGCCTTCCGTCGGGAACGCCGCCTTCCATGCCTATCGCCCCGCCTTCGGGGGCGGGCGTGTCCGCCGTTATCCCCGCGATCTCGAGCGCTTTCGTGTTCACCACGCAGCAGTGTCCGCAGGCGCGCACGGCAAGTACGGGAAAATCGGCGGATACCGTGTCCAAATCCAGGCGGGAGGGCATGCGCTTCACGTCCGTGAAATAGTCGTGGTTCCAGCCCCTGCCCCTGAGCCAGCCGCCCTCCCGGGGCATATGCGAGGCAGCGAAC
>JAGCIC010000212.1 GCA_017648805.1 Clostridia bacterium | reverse complement strand
CTGGCCGATGTTTTCCAGGATCATGACATATGTCCCAAGCCTCACAAGACGGATCGCCATTTTCTGATAGACCGGGCCCAGTCTTCCGGAATGCCCGGGGCAGATATCCGTGCACGTTACGGCGAATGATGAATGCCGGGACCTGCTCTACGGGGCGGCGGTCACCCGTGCGCGGCTGCTGCTGGGCCGCCAGCAGGAAAAGACCCGCGTGTACGCCAAAATATCCCCGGAGGACAGGCCCGCGCTGGAGATACTTTCCAGCATGGGTTTCGTGCCCCAGGACGGCATTGCACGCATGACGAGGCAGGTCACGGACGAAAAAATAAGCCTGCAGGCGCCTCCCAACTGCACCATAGTCAGGGACACGCTGGAAGACGACGGGGAGAAGATCCGCTGCTTAAGGCGCTACAACGAGTGCTTCGGTGCGGACAAGGACATAAAGTGGCTGGAGGAACTGACGTCCTACGACGACTTCAGGCGCATACTCATGGTGTCTCCCGAGGACCTGTGCGGGGAGCTCATGGTGTGGAGCAGCGGGGATACGGGCGTGATAGGCATAATCCAGACCGCACGCCGCTGGCGGCGCCGGGGAGTGGCTTCTTACCTTATGGAGGATGCCCGCAAGTACTTTGCCAGCCTGGGCCTTTCCCGTGAGAGCATGGACGTGTGGATGAAGGCGCCCGGCAGCATCCCCCTAGCCCGGAAGGCGGGCTTTGAGAAACGGGAGACTCTGGCGGTGTACCCGGTGCTGAAAGCGTAAAGGCGTCACAAAACGCGAACGCGGACGAATAAAACCAAATATGACAAAGGACGGCGGAAAGATCCGCCGTCCTTTGTGTTTTATCGGTTTTACATCATGCTTCTGTAGAGCGCTTCGATCTCGTCAACGGAAGTGTCGCGGGGATTGCCGGGACGGCAGGCGTCCGCGTAGGCGCTTTCGCTCAGGAACCTGACGTCTTCGTCTTTAAGGATGCCCTTCAGGTCGGCGGGGATGCCCACGTCCTTGCTCAGCTGCTTAACGGCGGCGATGCAGGCTTTGGCGGCCTCGTCATCGTTCATGTAGTTCAGCCCGTCCACGCCCATGGCCTCGGCGATCCTGCGGTACCTTGCGCCCGCGGCGGGAGCGTTGTACTCCAGACCCAGGGGCAGCAGTATGGCGCAGGCCACACCGTGGGGAGTGTCATACAGGGCGGAAAGCCCGTGCGCCATGGAGTGCACGATGCCCAGGCCCACGTTGGAGAAGCCCATGCCCGCGATGTACTGGCCCAGCGCCATGCCTTCGCGGCCGTCGGGATCGTTGTTTACCGCAGCCCTCAGGCTGTGGCTGATAAGGCGGATGGCTTCCAGGTGGAACATGTCGCTGATGGCGCAGTGGCCCTTGGTGATGTAGCCTTCGATGGCGTGGGTGAGGGCGTCCATGCCGGTGGCGGCGGTGAGACCCTTGGGCATGGTGGACATCATGTCGGGATCGACAACGGCGATCTCGGGTATGTCGTTCACGTCCACGCACACGAACTTGCGCTTTTTCTCAACGTCGGTGATGACGTAGTTGATGGTGACCTCCGCGGCGGTGCCGGCGGTGGTGGGCACGGCGATGGTGAACACGGTCTTGTTTTTGGTGGGCGCCACGCCTTCAAGGGAACGCACGTCGGCGAACTCGGGGTTGTTTATGATGATGCCTATGGCCTTTGAGGTATCCATCGCGCTGCCGCCGCCGATGGCAACTATGCAGTCCGCGTTGGCGGCCTTGAACGCTTCCACGCCGCATTTTACGTTTTCGATGGTGGGATTGGGCTTGATGTCGGAATACACGCTGTAGGCGATGCCGGCATTGTCCAGCAGGTCGGTAACTTTTTTGCTTACGCCGAACCTGATAAGGTCGGGGTCGGTAGCTACGAATACTTTTTTGAAACCGCGTTTGGTGATTTCGGGCACGATGTTCTCTATCGCGCCGTGGCCGTGGTAGGAAATGGGATTAAGCACGATACGGTCAGCCATGGTTTTCCTCCTGAATGCTATTTATGCCAACCTTTACTCGCGTAAAGGGAGTCATTTGAGTTTACAGCGCGCCCAGGCAGTCCCGGGCAAAGGCTTCCGCCGCAAGTATGTCGTTGGGACCGGGCTTTTTGCCGCTTAAAAAGCCCTTGCCGGGGTAGGCGGCGCTTATGTCCAGTACGTGTATGCCCCGGTCTTCCAGCACTGTGCGCATCTGCTCTATGGGCGAGGCGTCCAGCTTGGGATTGCACACGAACAGCGCGGCGGTCCTGACCCGGTTGGGGTTAAGGCTGCCCAGAAATTCCAGCGTGGCCTTGTCGGGCTTCATGCCTTCGCAGCCCACAAACATCAGCCGCACGTTTTCGGGCATGTACGCGGGCATCAGCGCCTCCGCCTGGCAGCCTGCCTGGGATGCGATCGCCTGTGCTATGGCCGCGGCGCAGCCTTTGGGGGAAGTATAGTACACTTTTACGTTCATGCTTTATCCTCCGGGCCTGTCTGCCCACTTGCCCAGTGCCTGCGGCACAGGGCCACATAACTCTCGTTGCCGCCCAGCACAATCTTTTCGCCGGTCTTGGTCACTTTGCCGTTGTACAGGCGGGCATTGAAGGTCGCCTTCTTGCCGCACCAGCACACGGTCTTGATCTCTTCTATGCTGTCCGCCCAGGCCAGCAGCCAGTAGCTGCCTTCGAACAATTCGCCCCGGAAGTCCGCCCTTAAGCCGTAGGCGATCACGGGGATATTGAGGTCGTCGGCTATGCGCACCAGCTTCTCTACCTGCGCCTTGGTCAGGAACTGCGCTTCGTCCACTATCACACAGTCCACGCCGGTAAGATCTATGCCGTCTATGTCCTCGATGTATTCGCAGGGCGCGGTGAGCCCGCAGCGGGAAGCCACCAGTTTTTCACCGTCCCTCACGTCCAGGCGGGGCTTGAGCATTACGCACTTCTGACCCCGCTCCAGGTAATTGAAACGCACCATCACCGCGTTGGCGCTTTTGCTGGAACCCATCGCGCCGTAACGGAAATATAACTTTGCCACAACAAACTGCCCCCTAAGGCTTGCTGTTTACTATTCTATACGAGTCTGATATAATATTTCAAGGTGATGAATGTGAAGATAGCGGGAATTATTGCGGAATACAACCCCCTGCACCGGGGGCATGTTTATCATATGGAGCAGACCCGCCGCCTGGGCGCGGACAGGATAGTTGCGGTGCTGGGAGGCAACGTGACCCAGCGGGGCGAACCGGCCATGTTCGACAAGTTCACCCGGGCAAAGTCGGCGCTTATGGCGGGGGTCGACGCGGTGGTGGAACTGCCGGTGGTCTATGCGGCCAGATCCGCCCGGGATTTTGCCCGGGGCGGTGTGAGCATCCTTGCGGCGCTGGGAGCGGACTGTATCTCCTTCGGCAGCGAAACGGGGGACATCGGCGCGCTTTCATGCCTGGCGGAAAAACTGGAAAACGAAACGGAAGAGCTGTCCCTTCTGATAAAAGCAGGGCTGGACGCGGGCATGGGCTATCCCGCCGCCCGTGCTAAGGCGGTAAACCGGCTTTATCCGGAACTGCACCCGCTTATGACCTCCCCCAACGACGCGCTGGCGCTTGAATACCTGCAGGCGCTCATACGGCTCAAAGCGCGGATGACGCCCCTGGCGGTAAAGCGGCAGGGGAGCTATCATGGCGGCGGAGAGATGTCTGCGTCTTCCATAAGGCAGCTTATACGGGACGGCAAGGCCGATGAAGCGCTTAGACTGCTGCCGGAAGAGACGAGGGAACTGTACGCTTCTCAGATCCCGGGCGGCGTGCACTGCCCCGAAAAGCTGGAGGCGCACGTGCTGTCCGTATTAAGGCAGTGCTCCGCCCAGCGGGACGGGGAAGGATTAAGGCAGCTCATAGTCAACTCCGCAAAGCGTTCTCCGACGCTGGAAGACGCAGCAAATGCCTGCGTGTCCAAACGCTACACGAAGGCGCGGGTGCTGCGGGAGATAAGCGAAATGTGGCTGGACATCCCGCCTGTGCCGGAAAAGCTGCCCTATATACGCCTGCTGGGTGTGAAAAAGG
>JAGCIC010000211.1 GCA_017648805.1 Clostridia bacterium | reverse complement strand
GCCGCCAAGGAAGAGCTGACCGCCGCCGGCGTTGAGCTGCCCGTGAAGACCGCCTATTGGATCGTATCCGGCAACCAGACCGCGCTCGACAGCGCCGAGGTCCTCGAGAAGTGCATCGAGACCACCCTGGGCGAGATCATCGACCTTGAGATCAACACCTACATCTCCTCCCTTGCGCAGGAAGTGCGCAATCCCAGCCTCTACAGCTTCGTTATCAATGGCTGGGGCGCCGACTTCGGTGATCCCGTCAACTTCCTGGGCCAGGAGACCTACGGCGACGACAACGCCTACTATTCTCAGTACTACTCCAAGATCAACGAAGCTTCCGACGAGAAGCTGATCGCGACCTACAAGGAGTTCACCGAACTGGTAAACAAGGCCAAGGCCGAGAACGCCGACCTGGATGCCCGTTACACCATGTTCGCCGATGCTGAAGCTTACATGATCCAGCATGCTCTGGTCATCCCCTGCTACTACAACGTGGGCTGGATGCTGAGCAAGGTCGATCCGTATTCTCAGGTATACTGCGCTTACGGCATGATGACCTACCGCTACGTGAACTACAGGACCAACGACGCCGGTTTCACCACCGCCGAGCTGGCCAAGTAAGTTCCGTTTCCGCGGATCGGTGAAGGCTTAAGCCTTTATCGTGTGCCGGGCAGCCCCTTGCGGGCTGCCCGGGCACATAACCGTTTTTCGCTGACACCGCGCACCGGCGTCCGGGGAACATGCGCCGGGCGGCTGTGTGCGGTGACAAGGATATAAAGAGTGTTTCGGATGACGGAGTGATCCGAAAGGACCTGCCGCCGTCTTTTTCTATTAAATACAGGAGGCGAAAAGATGCTCAAATACTGTGTGAAGCGTCTGCTGCAATCGCTGATAACGGTGCTCCTGATCGTGTCGATCGTGTTCCTGCTCATGCGGCTGCTCCCCACGGACTATTACTTCCGCGAGGACGAGCTGATGAAGTTCACGGACGAGCAGAAAAACGAGCGCCTGGAGGCCGAAGGCCTGCTGGATCCGCCGCTGGTTCAGCTGGGCAATTTCTACCGCAACATGGTCCAGTTCCAGGTACTTAAGGGCAAGAGCGTGGTAAAAGCCTACGCTCTGGATCAGTACATCGGCATGAAACTCAGGGGAGAGGAGATAGAACTCTCGAAGGGTCAGAAGACCCAGTGGGCATTCAACCTGGGCATGTCCCGCCGCGTGGCCGCAGGCCAGCCGGTACAGAAGGTAATAGCCGAGAAGATGTCCGTGTCCATGCAGATAGGCCTTACGTCCCTGGCCATATCCCTGGTGGTAGGCGTGACGCTGGGCGTGCTGCAGGCCCGCAAGAAGGACGGCTTGCTCGACCGGGTGGGCATAGGCTACACCGTGTTCGTAAACGCGGTGCCGCATCTGGTGAGCTACTCCCTGCTGCTGATACTGGGCAATAAGGTCCTGGGCCTGCCCGCGGTGTACAAGGCGCGCGAGCCGGTCAACTCCCTTATCCTGCCAGTTGCCTGCCTGGCGCTGGGCAACACGGCGGGCTACATGCTGTGGATGCGCCGCTACATGGTGGACGAGCTGAACAAGGATTACATCCGCCTGGCGAAACTTAAGGGCATGAGCACCACCTCCGTAATGTTCAGGCACGTGCTCAAAAACGCCTTCGTGCCCCTGGCCCAGTATCTGCCCTATTCCATAGTGTTCACGGTGGGCGGCAGCCTTCTGGTGGAGAGCTTCTTCTCCATTCCGGGAATGGGCCCGATGCTGTCCACGGCCATTCCCCGCTACGACCTTAACCTCGTGCAGGCAATAGTGATGTTCTACGCCATACTGGGCGTGCTGGGCGTGTTCCTGGGCGACATACTGATGTGCCTGATAGACCCGCGTATCAGTCTTATACGGAAAGGAGATGCACGCTGATGGCCAAGAAACAGCAAAGGCGCAAGACGGTGCAGGAGCTGGAGCAGCCGATCGTAAAATTAGACGTGGATTACTCCGCCGTCGACAAGGAACCCAAGAAAGAGCGCCCCTACGGCAGAGCCTATCTGGGCGCCCGCAGCGCCATGCCCGAAGAGCAGCTGTTCGAGTTTGCCGAGTACCGCCCCCAGGACGCGGAGCGCACCGGCTACAGCAACTACAGCTACTGGAAGAGCGTGTGGCAGAACTTCATCAAGAACAAGCCCGCCATAGTGATGAGCATAGTGTTCATACTCCTGTTCATATTCACCTTCGTGGCGGAATCCATAAGCCCGTACTCCGTGGCGACCCTTGAGCAGGACAACAAGTCCATATTCCTGCTGCCCTCCTCCGAGCACTGGTTCGGCACCACCCAGGCGGGCAAGGACTACTGGGTGATCACCTGGTACGCCACCCGCGTGTCTCTGGCGCTGGCCGCCATCGTGGCGGTGGGCCAGATAATCGCCGGCACGGTGATAGGCCTGGTATGGGGCTACGTAAGGAAGCTGGACCGCTTCTTTACCGAGCTTTACAACCTGATCGACAACGTTCCCACCATCATATACATGACTCTGATAGCCCTTATGGTTGGTCAGTCGCTGGGCATAATGGCGGTGACCATGATCGCCTTCGGCTGGCTGGGCACGGCCAGGAACGTCAGGAACCTGGTGTTCATGTACCGCGACAGGGAATACAACCTGGCCTCCCGCTGCCTGGGCACCAAGCTGTGGAGGGTGCTGTTCAAGAACATCTTCCCGTATCTGATCTCCGTTATAGTGCTCAGGCTCACGCTTGCGATCCCCGGCACCATAGCCTACGAGACCACGCTTTCCTATCTGGGTCTCATCAGTGAGGAGTACTCCCTGGGCATACTGCTCAAAAACGCCAGGGACAGCTTCCTGCGCTTCCCTCATATGCTGATATTCCCCGCGGTGATCGTGTCGATCATCACCGTTACCTTCTATCTGGTGGGCAACGCGTTCTCGGACGCATGCGACCCCCGCAATCACGTGTAAGGAGGGCATAGATAATGAGTCAGGCAAATGTGCAGGCTGTCGATTTTGACGCCCGTGCCAGACAGGTGCTTTCTCAGACGCCCCTGCTCTCCGCCAAGGATCTGGAAGTTACCTTCTCTCTGCGCGGCAACAAGCTGACCGCCATCCGCGGCGCTTCCCTGGACCTGTACGAGGGCGAGACCCTCGCGATAGTGGGCGAGAGCGGCAGCGGCAAGAGCGTGTTCACCAAGTGCTTCGTGGGCATGCTGGACAAAAACGGTTCCATCACCGGCGGTTCCATAATGTACCAGGGCGAGGACCTGGCGCAGTTCACCGAAAAGGACTGGCTGCGCATCCGCGGCCGCAAGATCGCCATGGTTACCCAGGACCCCATGACCAGCCTTAACCCCCTTAAGTCCATAGGCAAGCAGATCCAGGAATCCGTGGAGCTGCACCAGGGCATAAAAGGCAAGGAAGCCAAGGCTGAAGTCATCCGCATCCTCAAGGCCGTGGGTATCCCCGAACCCGAGAGGCGCTACAAGCAGTATCCCCACGAGTTCTCCGGCGGCATGCGCCAGAGGGTCGTCATCGCCATCGCCGTGGCCTGCCGTCCCCAGATACTGATCTGCGATGAGCCCACCACCGCCCTGGACGTGACCATACAGGCCCAGATACTGGACCTGATCCGCCGCCTGCAGCGCGAGCAGAACATGACCATCATCTACATCACCCATGACCTGGGCGTTGTGGCGAATGTGGCGGACCGTGTGGCGGTCATGTATGCCGGACAGATCATCGAGATCGGCATGGCCAATGAGGTCT
>JAGCIC010000210.1 GCA_017648805.1 Clostridia bacterium | reverse complement strand
GGGCGTCCTGTATTCGGTATCGGGAGAAATGGAGCCCTTGTCCAACACGGAAGCGGCGCGGTGGAGAAAAACGGGGCTTCTCAGCATTCGCTGAGAAGCCCTTTTTCGCTCAGGGCGTGCCCGCCCCGGAGCCGCAGTCCCTTGGGCAGGTGGTTTTTCATCAGGCCGCCCGAAACCTTTCCCCAGCCGAGGCTCAGGCCCTTATACGTTACCAGCGTCCATCCGCTTTCGCCGTCCCGGGGGATGGCTTCTCCTTCCATGAAGGCGGCGGCTTCCTTTTCCGCAAGGTCGGCGCTCAGGCGCACTTGTTCGGGGCAAAGTGCCATGGCCAGGGCGTGACTGGGTTCAAAATACCCCTTTCCCATGCGCCCCAGCAGAAAGCCGGAGGAAAGGGTGTATATGCCCCTGAGTCCGCCCGGAAAGCCGCTGTATGCTTCGATGCGGTCGCCCGATATGCGGTATACGCCCCCGGGCAGTTCGATCCCGCATTCCTGCGCCAGGGCGCGGGCGGCTTCGTCCGCCCGGCGGTCGCGCTTCGCATCCGGCAAAGGGGAATCGTTTTCTTTTCCTCTGCGCCTTAAGCGGCACACGAAATGTCCTTCGCCCCGTACGCGGTGGGGCCACAGGCGCAGGCAGCCGCCAAAGGAACTGCCGGCTCCGGGAAGGCTGAAATCCTCCGGCTCGAAGTCCAGGTGCTGGGCCAGGAACGCTTCGACCGTATCCTCGTTTTCTGTTCGGTTGAAGGTGCAGGTGGAGTACACCAGCCGCCCGCCGGGGCGCAGCACCGAAGCGGCTGAATCCAGTATGTGCGCCTGCCGGGCGGCGCACATGGCGGGCAGGGACGCGTTCCACTGCCTGGCTGCGTCCGGATCTTTTCGGAACATGCCTTCTCCCGAACAGGGCGCGTCCACCAGGATCTTGTCAAAATACGGGCCGAGAGGCTCGAATCTTTCCGGCGGCGCGGAGGTGACGCAGACGTTTTTTACCCCCAGACGCTCCAGGTTGCTCAAAAGGATATCCGCCCGCTTTTTGATGTACTCGTTGGCCAGAAGCGTTCCGCGCCCTTGTAAGCGGGCGGCGATCTGACCGCTTTTTCCGCCGGGCGCGGCGCACATATCCATCACCCGGTCGCCGGGCTTTGGATCAAGCGCCGCCACGGGGGCCATCGCCGAGGCGTCCTGTATGTAGAACGCCCCCGCAGCGTGGTACAGCGTGTTTCCGGGCCGAAGGCCGGGCAGGGTGTAGAACCCGTCATTTTCCCAGGGCACGGGCCCGTCCGCAAAGCGCGAAGCGGCTTTAAGCGCGTCTGGTTTCAGGGAGTTTACCCGAAACGCCGGCACTGGCGCTTCTTCCATGGCGGACAGGAAAGCTTCGTACTCGCTTTCTTCTTTCATCTGGGCGCGGACGGATGCAAGAAATTCACTGGGCAGCATACAAAACCTCCCGCGGGAGTATCTGCGCACATTGTATAATCCGGGGCTGTGCCTGTCAAGCTTCGGCAAAGAATACAATTAACAAAAAAAGGCTGAACAAAGCTTGTACTTTAGAGCAAAATGTTCTACAATACATGCATACGGATGGAAACATCCGAATTTGACGGGGAGGATTTTCTCATGAAGAAAGCTCTTGCTCTCGTGCTGGCTCTGGTCTTCGTGCTGTCTATGGCCGCGTTCGCGGAAGCCGATAAGACCACTGTTACCATCTGGCACACCTTCACCAAAGATCAGGAAGCCTATCTCGTAAAGGCTGCCGCCGATTTTAACGCTCTCCAGGACAAGTACTATGTGGACGTTCTGTCCCAGGCGTATTCCGGATTCACCGACACCGTGAAGACCGCCGTACGCAGCGGCAACGGCCCCGACATCATCTTCAACTACGCCTCCGAAGCGGCTGAGTACGTGGACGACGGTCTGGTAGCGGACCTGATCCAGTACATCTACGCCGACGACGAGTTCGCGGCCGCCTTTGACGACTGCCTGCCCGAAGGCGTCATGAACGGCGAAGTGCAGGGCTTCGCGGATGGTCTGATCCACTATCTGCCCGCCTACACCACCGGCCCCATCCTGTACTACAACAAGACCCTGTACGATGAGCTGGGCCTCACCGTTCCCACCACCTGGGAAGAGATGGAAGCCAACTGCGCCGTGATCTACGAGCAGAAGGGCATCGCCGGTCTGGGCTTCGACTCCCTCACCGACTGCCTCCAGGCTTTCATCATGGAAGATGAGAACAGCACCTACATCAATGTGGAAGAGAAGACCGTCGGCTTCGACACCGACTCCATGAAGGCCACCGTACAGTGGCTGGTGGACTGCGCCAACAAGGGCTACTTCAAGTTCAAGGCCAGCGGCAACTACTTCTCCGAGGACTTCAACTCCGGCTCCGTGGCCTCCTACATCGGCTCCTGCGCCGGCTACCCCTACATCACTCCCGACGGATTCGAGTTCGCCATGGCGCCCATGCCCGCCCAGACCTGGTTCCCCAGCTGGAACCGCGGCCCCATCGTGTTCTATTACAAGGACGATGCCCGTGCCGAAGGCGCTTATGAGTTCATCAAGTACTTCATCTCCGCCGAAGTGAACCTGGGCTGGGTGAAGGCCGTGAACGCTCTGGCTCCCTACAGCTGGACCAAGGAACTGCCCGAGTATCAGGAGTACGTTTCTCAGGATACCGCCGCCATCCAGGCACTCAACGCTGTCGGCGCGCATCTGGACATCGCAGGTTCCCTGCCCGCTGTGACCGGCGCTTCCACCGTGCGCAACGAGATCAAGGCCGCTGTTGAGAACGTAGCTTTCAACGGCATGACCGTGGATGAAGCCTGGGCCGCCTGCGTTGCCAACTGCAACGCCGCCCTCCAGGGTGCCAAATAAAACCAAAGCGAACGAGGCTTACGCGTCTTACGGCGCGTAAGCCTTTTGACATTTTTGCGTCTGCCGCACAAAGGCGACAGGGATCGCCTCTGTGCAGCCGACACAGAATAAAACAACCGGAGGAGATCGACCATGAAAGTCAGATTTGAGGACCTGACCAAAACCTTTGGCACACTCAACGCAGTGGACCATTTCAACGTCGAGTTCGAGGACGGCGAGCTGATCTCGCTGCTGGGCCCGTCGGGCTGCGGAAAATCCACGATCCTGAACATGCTGGCCGGCATACTGCCGGTAACGGGCGGCAAGATCTGGTTCGACAGCGACGACGTGACGAACCTGCCTCCGGAGGAAAGAGGCATCGGGCTGGTATTTCAGATTTACGCCCTGTATCCCCACATGAGCGTGCTGAAAAACATCTGCTTCCCCCTGGAGATCCAGAAGGTGCCCAAAGCAGAGCGCGTGGAGCGCGCCATGGCCATGGCAAAGCTGGTGCATGTGGACACCATGCTCAACCGCAAGCCCAAGCAGCTTTCCGGCGGACAGCAGCAGAGGGTGGCCATCGCCCGCGCGCTGGTAAAGAATCCCAGGCTCCTGCTTCTGGACGAGCCTTTGAGCAACCTGGACGCGCGCCTGCGCCTGGAGATGCGCGAAGAGATCCGCCGCATCCAGCAGGAAACGAAGGTGACCACCATCTTCGTTACCCACGACCAGGAAGAGGCCATGTCCATCAGCGACCACATCGTGCTGATGAAAGCCGGCGTAAAGCAGCAGTATGCGCAGCCGCAGGAGCTTTACGACGAGCCGGCCAACCAGTTCGTGGCAGACTTCCTGGGCAAT
>JAGCIC010000209.1 GCA_017648805.1 Clostridia bacterium | reverse complement strand
TTCTACGGTCTCCACTACGGCAGCCGGGGTCTGGACTTGTTGCTCTTCCTCGGCGAATACGCCAAACGGCAGTGCCGTTATCAGCATCGCCAGGGTAAGGATGAGCGACATTATACGTTTACTCATTGCTTTGCGACCCTTCCTATATTGAAATGAGTTTGCTAAACGGTTGCTGTCGGACGCGCTCCGGCGGACGTGCCCGCCTTCACGGCGAGACATCGCCTTACAGCACAAGTGTGCAAAACCCCAATTTCCCGGCTAAACTGGCGTTTATAGGGAAAACACGGGACTTTTTGCACATTTTGAACTGTTTGGCTGCGTTTTGCGGGCCTTTTCGCGGAAAGTACGAAAAAATTGCAGGAACCCGCAATCTGTATTTTATCATTTTTATCCTATATTTGTCTACAAATGTTACAAATTTTCATAGAATATTTACAAACAGCATACTTATCTGACATTGATCGGCATAAATCCTCCGGTTAACACGGTATTTATCTTCAAATCTTAACATTACTGCGTAAATTTAACATAAGTTTAATTCTATAAGCCGCGGGCAAGTCTCTGTTTTCCGCCGTTCATACTTTTTTTGCAGGCATGCAGCGGGTATTCTATTGCCTTTTTCCCGGGCAAAGGGTATGATAGACGTAGACTCGCACATATGTGCGGTTGACAACGTCTCTGCTGTTGACTCCACTATCATATATAGGAGGAAATACTTATGTCAGGTTCTCCCTTCGCCTACCGGGGCTTCATGCTGGACCCCGCCAGGCACTTTATTCCGCTGGATGAGGTGCTTAAGCTCATAGACGCAGCCGCGCGTCTGGGCATGAACCGCTTCCACTGGCACCTTACCGACGACCAGGGCTGGCGGCTGGAGATCAAGCGCTACCCGCTGCTCACCCAAGTGGGCAGCGTCAGAGGCAGATCCTGTTTCTGGGGCGAAAGCGAGACCGAGAACAACTGCGGCTTCTACACCCAGGACGACGTGCGCCGGGCGGTCAGCTTCGCCCGGGAGCGCGGGGTAGAGATCGTGCCCGAGATAGAGGTGCCCGGCCATGCCAGCGCCATGCTGGCCGCGTATCCTCAGTACGGCTGTCGCCGCTTTGACGGGGATAAGATAATCGAGAAGCCCTATCCCTACGAGGTGCAGACCATCGCGGGCGTGTTCCCCTCCCTTATCTGCGCGGGCCGGGACGACTCCGTGGAGTTCCTTGAAAACATACTGGACGAAGTCACACAGCTGTTCCCCGGGCCGGAAGTGCATATAGGCGGCGACGAGGCGGTCAAAATGCACTGGCGCAGGTGTCCCGACTGTCAAAGGCGCATGAAAGAGCTGGGGCTTAAGGATGAAAACCAGCTGCAAAGGTGGCTGGTGATGCGCATCGGCGCGTTCCTGAACGCCCGCGGCAAAAAATCCATCGTATGGAACGAATCCCTGGACGGAGGCATGCTGCCCCACTACTTTATCGTGCAGCACTGGTGGGGCAACGACAAGGAGACCGCCCAATTCCTGGCGGAAGGCGGGCAGGTGATCGTGTCCGACGTGAGCACGTACTACATAAGCCGTCCCTACCATATGGGCGGCATAGACGAAATGGTCAGCGTGCCCCGGGTTCCCGACTACGCCAAAGGCCATGAAAGCGGCCTTATCGGGCTGGAATCCCCGCTGTGGGGCGAAAGGATCACCAACCCTGCCCGCGTGGAATACATGCTGTTCCCGAGAATGGCGCTGGTGGCGATGAAGGCAAACGGCGACCCCAGGGCAGACGACGCCGATACCGCCTTTAATGCGCTTAAGGAATACCGCGACGCGATGCCCGATATCAGCTGGGCGCCCGAAGAAGTATGGCGCATGACGCCGGAACAGCAAGCCGCAGCAAAAGCGAAAGAGGATCTGAAGCGCAGTCTGCCCGGCATGCCCCGGGTGTTCGACATCTGCGACCGCATAATCGAGCTGGAGGCTATGGAAAAGCTCACATACAAAATCGGCATGCCCCTTTCATTCGCCCGGCAGGTGTGGGACGTGAGCTTCAGCTGTCTTACCGATTACTGCGGCGGCATAGGCGCCGATACGTCAAACGGCGCCGGGGAACTCAACTCGCAGCTGCGCACCGCCCTCAAACAAAGGGATTCGGGCGCCTGGCGGGACAAGCCGGAAGACATCTGGATCGACACCATGAAATGCTTCTCGCGCTTCGTGAACGAGCATTATAAGCAGTACGGTTACTACGGCTTCGACAGGGGTTTCTGGACCACAAGGCAGATAAATGCAAAGCTGTTCAGGATAGGCGAACTTGAGTACGAACTGACCGAAAACGGCGAAAACGGCAGGGGCGTGGCCCTGCACATCCCTTCCGACGCGGTATTGGAGCCTGACAGGCTGAACGCCTCCGTCGCGAAGGCGCGGGAATTCCTGAAAGCGTATTATCCGGAATACGGCTCCTGCCCCTTCACCCTGTACACCTGGCTGCTGGCTCCGCAGATAGAAAAACTGCTGCCGGAAGACAGCCGAATCCGCCGTTTCAGGCGCGCTTTCGACCTTACCGACACGGACGAGGACTGCCTTGAAGGCTTGATGGGCTGGGTGTTCGACATGCCCCGGGAAAAGCGCGGCAGGGAATTTATAGCCGAAGCTCCCGAAAACACCCGCCTGCAAAAAGCGCTCAAGCGCTTCCTGCTGGAGGGCGGGACCGTCACAGGCTCATACGGCACGCTGGCGCGGGAGTTTCGTTAGCGCCTGGCGCGGATAGGACGCCGGCAATCCGCGGAAAAACCTGAACGCAGACACGGGCGGGCAGGTACAGTGGTTTTGC
>JAGCIC010000208.1 GCA_017648805.1 Clostridia bacterium | reverse complement strand
TGTGATCCGCTTTTAACCCGCAGCATTTACAGGCGCCCTTCGGGGCGCCTTTTGTGTGCCTTGGCCGCGGCGGGCATCAAAAAGGAGCCCGCGCTTGAGCAGGCTCACGATCCTTCCTCCGAAGATCATAGATTATAGAATAGGCGGACGGTCAAAAAGGGCAAGCAGAGTCCGCTTTTCGTTGATCGTGGGTAAAAAAAGAGGCGGCGCTGAATGCACCGTCTCTTTTGCATGCCGTTAACTGAACTTGAGCACCGGATTTGTGATCTTGGCGGTGATGTAAAGGGGGTTGTTTTCATCCGCTTCGGGGAACATCCGAGGCAGAACCCTGTATTCGCCCGCAAAAGGCAGGGGGATCTCAAGCGTGCCGTCCGCGCAGGTGATGACTTTGGTGTTTCCGGCAACGAAAGTGTTGGCGGGACGCGGCAGATTGCGGTCCCACTCGTAGTGAGGCATGGGCCAGACGGAATAGGCGGCCTTGTTCGCGGCGTAGACTTCCGAAGGCAGGCCGTTGAAACCGTGGTGGGCGACCTGGGTGAAGTCGCAGACCAGTTTCTCCGGCTTTTCCAGAAGCGACAGGGCGGCCACCTTTGCGGCATCTCCGGGCAGGAAGAAGCGGGTGCCCTTGACTTTCAGCATCAGCACGGCGGAGTTGTCGTTAAAGTTGGTGATAGGCTCCTTCGCATCTTTGTAGGTATACAAAACTTCGATCTCGGCTTCGCCGTACTTTAAGACATCGCCCGTTTCCAGGCTCAGTATCCGTGTGGACGGGGGCAGTTCCCTGAGCACCGTGTAGAATTCCCGGAAAGTGGCGGGGTCGCTGTCCTGCCAGAACTCGTCCACGCCCGTGAAGTCGCAGGGCTGGAAGGAGTAGCGCACTTCGTCTATCTCCGTGTCCGGATACATGCGCACGTAGTTTATGAAGGCGCCGATGTGGTCCTGGTGTGCGTGGGAGAACAGCCAGGCGCGGATGCGTATGCCGCCGGGGCACACGGACGCGAAGAAGTCGTGCAGCGCCTCCGCCTGACCGGGGGCGAAGAAGCCGCCGTCCTCCACCACAAGAGTGCCGTCGTCCAAAAGCAGGACCCAGCACATGCCGCAGTTCACGTAGCGAAAATCGGTTTCGAGTTGATAAAAGGTGGACATTTTTGCCTCCTGAGCGCCGACTGTGCGCCGCGCGTTTGGATTGGTCTTTAACCTTTAATGGACCCCATCATGACGCCTTTGACGAAATATCTCTGCATGAAGGGGTAGAACAGCATCATGGGCAGGGTGGAGACCACTATGACGGCGAACTTGAGCGACTCGTACAGAAGCGTCATCTCCACGGAGGAAGCCTCGCCGCCTGTGCCCATGTCACCGTAGTCGTTCTTTATCAGTATCTCTCTTAAGAACACCTGCAGGGTGTACTTGGAACGGGTGCTCAAGTAAAGCAGGGCGGAAAAGTAGCTGTTCCAGTGGCCCACCAGGTAGAATATGACCATGACCGCCACTATGCTCATGGAGGTGGGCAGCACCACCCTGATAAGCGTGCCCACGTTGGAGCAGCCGTCCATGTACGCGGCTTCGATTATCTCCTGGGGCACGGAATTGGCGAAGTAGTTGCGCATGATCAGCAGGTTGGTGGCGCTGATGGCGCCGGGCAGCACCATTACCCAGAAGGAGTTGAGCAGCCCCAGGTTCTTTATCACTATGTAGGTGGGGATCATGCCGCCGCCGAAGAACATGGTGAAGGAGATCATAAACGTCACGGCGGTGCGGCCCCACATATCCTTGCGGCTCAGGGCGTAGGCGCCGGTGGTGGTGAGGATTATGTTTATTGCGGTGCCGGCCACGGCGTAAATGATGGTGTTCTTATAGCCCGTAAGCAGATCCTTGCTGCGGAACACCGCCTGGTACGCCCGTACGGACAGTTCCCGCGGGAAGAGTATGAGCTTGCCCGTGATTATGTCCAGGGGGTTGGAAAAGGAGGCGGACACCACGTAGATGAGGGGATAGGACACCAGGATAAGTATCAGCGTAACCAATACGTACACCGCCGCGGCGAATACACGGTCGCCCCGGGAGTCCCGGATGCCATGGGACCGGGAAAGTCTTTCGTCCTTTACCATAAGCTCACCTCCCCGACCTTGCGGGATATGGCGTTCACCGTTACCACCAGTATGAAGTTGACCACCGAGTTCATAAGTCCTATCGCGGTGGAATAGGAGGTCTCGGTCTTAAGTATGCCCTGCTCGTATACGTATGTGGATATAACGCGGGACACGTCCAGGTTCAGGTCCGTCTGCATCAGGTACACCTTTTCGAAGCCCAGGCTCATCACGTGGCCGCAGTTGATTATCAGCATTATGGACACGGTGGGCAGTATGGAGGGGAAGGTGATGCGGTTAAGCGTCTGCAGGCGGCTGGCGCCGTCTATCTTGGCGGCTTCGTACATCTGCTGGTCTATGCCCGTCAGGGCGGACAGGAAGATGATGCTGTTCCAGCCCATGGTGGACCATACCTCGGAGATCACGTACAAGGGGCGGAACCATTCCCGCTTCGCCATAAAGTATATGGGCTCGCCGCCGAAGAATTTGATTATGTCGTTCACAACGCCGGAGCTTGGAGAACAGAAGGCGGTTATCATGCCGACTACGACCACGGTGCTCAAAAAGTGGGGGGCGTAAGTGACCGTCTGGATCAGCTTTTTGTAGCCCTTGGTGCGCATCTCGTTGAGCAGCAGCGCAAGTACAATGGGCAGGGGGAATGTGAACAGCAGATTCAGCGCCGAAAGGATAAGGGTGTTGAATATGATGGTCAGGGAAAAGTAGGAGCTGAAAAAGCGGTAGAAGAAGCCCAGACCCACGTACGGGCTGGCGAAATAGCCGAGGTTCGGCATATAGTCGTTGAATGCCATGGTGAGGCCCACCATGGGCAGGTACTTGAATATTACGAAGTAGACCACCGTTGGCAGAAGTATCAGGTACAGGTCCCAATACTTCCTTACCGAGCGGGTGATTAGTCTTTTCTGCACGCTTCCACCGCCTTTCCGGCTCTTGCTCATTCCGGTATGAGATAGTTAAGAAGGGCGCGGCGAAAACGCTTCGCCGCGCCGCATAAGGGATATTACCTGGCGCCTATAACGGCCTCTACGCGGTCGATGACGCTTTCCATGGTCTCGAGCATAGTGCTCAGACCGATCTCCTCGCACTGAGCCTTGTAGGCATTCCACTCTTCGTCGGTGAGTTCACGCTCGCCGGTGAGGAACTCGGTGCAGACCTGCTTGGTGTAGCTGTTCAGGTCGCTGCCTTCCTTGTTGACCACTGCCAGCTCTTCATCGGTGTAGGTGAAGATAGGCCAGATGATGTCGGAGGTGTAGGGCAGCAGCGCGGCCGCGCTGGCCATGGGGATGGGAGTGACTTCCATGCCGGAGTAGCCGGGGTAAGCCATGATGGAGGGGTTGTTGCCGCCCATGCAGGGGCTGACCTGAGACGCCACTTCGTCGTAGCTCACGTCGCCGGTGATCTGATCCAGGTACTTGGCCGCATAGGACAGGCTGCCGTCCTCGTTCTCGACGTAGGTGATGTCCTTGTCGCCGAAGTGATAGAAGATGACTCCTTCGGGAGTGTAGAAGTAGTCTACCCACCTGAGGGCCGCTTCGATGTTCTCGCACTTCTTGGTCACCACGAAGGCGCCTACGGAGTGCAGGTGGGAACGCATGACGGTCCAGATGGTGCCGTCGACCCAGCGGGTAGCGGGCACGAACTTCGCGGCGTCATCGGCGGCCAGCAGGGCCAGGTTGGTGGCGAAGTAGATGCCGAGGCGGTCCTGGGCGGCCAGGCCCTTGATGTGCTCGTCGTTGGCGGTGATGCACTCCTGGTCGATAAGGCCGTCTTTGTAGCACTTGTTCATGAACTCAAGGCACTCGCGGAACGCGTCGCTGGTCTTGATGTGGCGGACCTTGCCGGTCTCGGGGTCGATGTCGTACTCGGTGGAGTGGGTGCCTCTGTTCTGGGCGCCGAACAGACCGCCGAAGATCTGGAACAGGGTGGAGGTGGTCTCGCTCATGGGAACTTCGTCCACTTCGCCGTTGCCGTTGGGATCGCCGTAGCGCATGGCGTAGAGCAGGTCATACAGGTCGTCCAGAGTCTCGGGCTCGCTGAGACCCAGCTTCTCCATCCACTCGGTGTTGTAGTAGAGTTTCTTGGCCATGCGGGTGGCGGGAGCGTCGGCTACCATGGGCAGGGAGTAGATCTGTCCGTCGGGGGTAGAGACGGCAGCCAGCACGTCCGGATTCTGCTGGGCATAGGCCAGGAAGTTGGGGGCGTACTCCTCAAGATAGGGAGCCAGGTCGATGATGCTGCCGGCCTTGCCGTATTTCTGCAGGTTGGCGGCGGAGATGTTGCACTTGAAGAAAATGTCGGGCAGGTCGTCGGAGGAAATGGCGTTGGAGACTTTCTCGGAGCGCACCTTGCTGGATACGCACTGCCATTCCACGGTGATGCCGGTCATCTCGTCGTAACGGGGGATGATGTACATCTCGCTGAAGTCGGGCTGCACGGCGTACTGGCTGGCCATGATAGTGAGCTTGATGGGCTCGGTCACTACCGGGAAGCCGGAGGCGGTCACTATGCTTGCGTCCGCGATGGCCACGCGGGTCAGCGCGAGCATCAGGCACAGGGCCAGGCTAAGAAGCTTTTTCATGGGATTACCTCCTGTATTGTTTGTGGAGCGGATCTTGCCGCCCCTTCCTCAAGTTATATTCTATACTGCAGGGAAGTGCGAATCAAGCATAAATATA
The DNA here is from genome assembly GCA_017648805.1 of Clostridia bacterium. Next base: position 15,951 of record JAGCIC010000208.1, on the reverse strand, counting down.
TGTTGCGGACCGAAAAAATGTTACGAAAACGCTAATAACATATATAAAACTTTATATAAAGTATATATTGCGCCCGGAAGGTATATGTAGTATACTGGCGGAAAGGAGATGAAAGCATGACGCCCAAGTATGAGATAATCCACCAGACGATACTAAAACAGATACAGTCCGGAGCCCTGAATCCTGACGATCCCCTGCCGGGGGAGGACGACCTGGCCAGGGAATACGGCGTTAGCCTGATCACAGTGCGCCGGGCGATGGCGGAACTGAAGCAGGACGGCGTGATAAAACGCGTGAGGGGCATGGGCAGTTTCGTGAAGGCGCCGGAAAAAAAGCCCCGGTCGGCGGAGCGGGTGATCGCCTTCCTGCTCAGCCACGACAACAACGCCGCTGTGTCCATTACGCGCATAGTCGCCGGGGTCATGGACGTGATCTCCGCCCGAGGTTACAAGCTGCTGGTGGAGTGGGACGTGACCAGCGGGCCGCTTAAAGCGGAAGTCATAGACCGGCTGCTGGGCGCGGGCGCGGAGGGCATACTTATTTATCCCTACGACCCGGACGGGGACATCCGCTGCTGCGAATACCTGGAAAGGCGCGGAGTGCCCTTCGTGATGATTGACCGCTATCCCCACGGCCACCCGGTGGAATACGTGGGCATAGATAATCTGGAGGGCGGGCGCGGGGCGTGCCGGGCGCTGACGGCGCGGGGGCACACCCGCCTGGCCGCGGTCACCAATCTGGACTTCCTGTCCAGCGAAAAGGAAAGGATCATGGGCTTTCTGGACGGGGCGCGGGACGCGGGCGCCTTGGCGCAGGTGATAAACTGGAAGGATGGGGACGCGCTTACCCGGCTGGTAAAAGAGCAGGGCGTCACTGGGCTGTTCTGTGTGAGCGACCGGGTAGCGGCGCGCACGATACAAAGGCTCAGAAATGCGGGACTGGATGTGCCGGGCGACGTGAGCGTGATCGGCTTTGACGACTGCTGGTACGAGGCCATACCGGGAGAGAGCTTCGCCTCCGTAAGGCAGGATTTCCGCGGCATTGGCGAGACCGCCGCCCGGGCAATGCTGAGGCGCATGGAAAATCCCTCCGCGCCTACAGTCAAGACGCTGCTCAAGGCGGAGACCGTGGAGCGTCCGGCGTCTCTGGCGGAGCCGAAATCATAGCGGTTTGCCCCTTTTAATCGGAAAGAGTTTATGATATAATGTAAACAGGGAAGGTATCGGGTCTTCAGGACCGCTTCCGTCAAGGAGGAACGCGCATATATGTTTATCCCCTGGAACCATCCGTCCGTGCGTCTTACCGGCCGTTGGAGCCGGCTTGAAAGCGACGAAACGGATTATCATATCTTCAACAAGCCCACCGCCGCCTATGCCGCAGCCACTGCCCCGGGCAGTTATTTCGAGGCTGCGTTCACGGGCGAAAGGGCGCTGCTCAAGTTCGACATACGCTTTATGACCGGCCCCGTGCCACATCTGTGGGTATCGGTGGACGGAGGCGCCCGGGCGGAAGTGCCCCTTGACCGGTACCTCGCGGTGGAAGCCGACGGGGAAGGCACCCACGTGGTGAAGGTGTTCTACAAAGGCGCGATGGAGATGCTTTCCCGCTGGCACTCGCCCCTTACCGCGGCGGTGTGCTTTCTGGGCTTTGACGCCGAAGGCGCGGGGGAACTGCCGCCCGACACGCGCCCGCTCATGGAGGCGCTGGGGGACAGCATAACCGAGGGCGTGCTGCTGGACACGGATTACGACACAGCGGCTCCCCATAAGATCGACCAGTTCAACCGGCCCTATCAGGACGACAATCTGGCCACCTATCCCCAGGTGGCGGCAAGGATACTCGATTTCCGCTGCATGTCCCAGGCGTACGGCGCCACCGGGCTGACACGGGAAGGCTGCGGCGCGGTGCCCAGGGCGGGGCTGACCTATCCCTACGTGTTCGAGCACGTGGAGTATACGGGGGAGGCGCCCGACTACGTCATAATCAACCACGGCACCAACGACTTTGCCGCCCCGAAGGACGAGTTCCTGATGCGGTATAAAGAATACGTGGACATCATCCATTCCCGCGCGCCCGGAGCGCAGATAGTGATACTTACGCCCTTCAACGGCGCGCACTGGGACGACCTGTACGAGTTTTACACAAACTGCGGCCTAAGTTACGTGCATTTCATTTCCACAAAGGGCTGGCTGCCCGGGGAACCGCTGCATCCCGTAAGGCAGAGCCACCGTCTGGCGGGAGAACTGCTGGCTGAGGCCATGAAAAAGGAGTTCAGGCTGTAAAGAGAGGGACACATGAGCGAGTATCAGGCGCTGTACCGGGCGTGGCGTCCGGAAAAGTTCAGGGATATATACGGGCAGGAGCGGATCACCACCACCCTTATAAACCAGCTGGAGAGCGGGCATATTTCCCATGCCTATCTGTTCTGCGGCAGCCGCGGCACGGGCAAGACCACCACAGCCAAGGTGCTAGCCCGGGCGCTCAACTGCGAGCATCCGATAAACGGCGAGCCCTGCGGCGAATGCAAGGTGTGCCGGGGCCTGAAAGATGAGAGCAGCCTGGACGTGATGGAGATAGACGCAGCCTCCAACAACGGCGTGGACGAAGTGCGGGCGTTAAGGGACCGCATCGCCTATCCGCCCACTTTGGGCAGATACAAGGTATATATTGTGGACGAGGTGCACATGCTCTCTGCCAGCGCGTTCAATGCCCTTTTGAAGACGCTGGAGGAACCGCCCGCCCACGCGGTGTTCATCCTGGCCACCACGGAGCCCCAGAAACTGCCCGCCACGGTGATCAGCCGCTGCCAGAGGTTCGACTTCAAGCGCATCTCAGTCAAAAACATCTCCGCAAGGCTAAGCGAGGTGCTCGCCGGCATAAGCCGCACGGCCACCCCCGACGCGGTGGAGGAGATCGCGTCCGCTGCGGAAGGCGGCATGAGGGATGCGCTGAGTCTGCTGGATATGTGCTTAAGCTATACCGACGGCGAGGTGGACGGGGAACTGGTCAGGCGCGTGCTGGGCTCCAATGGCCACGACTTCATGTTCCGCTTTACAGACGCTCTCGAGGCGGGGGACGCGGACACCGCATTGAAGCTGATCGCCTCCGCCATGGAGGACGGGCGCGATCCCCAGGTGTTCACCAGGGAGACCGCGGCGCATTTGAGGAACATACTTATCGCCCAGATAACCGGCGAGGCGGCAGAAGAGATCTGCCAGGTCACCGCGGAGACAGCGAAGCGGCTTATGGAACAGGGAAACAAGTTCGAGACCAACCGGCTTCTGCGCTCCATGGACCTGTTCATAAAAGCGGAAGGCGACATGCGCTACGCCGCAAGCCCCAGAAGCGTAATAGAGATGTGCGCGGTGCGCGCGGCGCGGGTGTCCAGGGAAAAGACCCCCGAGGGCCTGACCGAGCGGATGGAAGCGCTGGAGAAGCAGCTTAAAAGCGGAACGGTTACCGTTTCCGCCGCGCCACGCGGCACGGAGGCTCCGCCCGCTTCGGCGGCATCCCATGAGGTCAGGCCGTCCGCGGCGCAGACGGACGCGCCGCCCGCTCCCGGCAGCGACGGGGAGAAATTTGCCCGCGCCCTGGCCGCCTACGAAAAGGCGTTTCCCCGCTTCAGGGGCGTGGTGTTCGGCATAAAATACCTGAAGACAGACGGTGACAGCGTGGTGGCTTCCCTGCCCAGGGAAAGGGAGATCATGCGGGAGGTCATAAAGACCAAGACCGCCGACATAGAAAAGGAACTGTCCCGTGAGTTCGGGCGGGAGATGAAGCTGGTGCTGGCCCAGGATGCCCCCGTCGCCCCCAAGCCCGCCCTGAACGGACGGGACGTGAGCAACATATTCGACGTTTTCCCTGAACGGGACAAGATAAATTTAGTGGACTGAGGAGCGGATCATGTACCAGATAGCCCGAAAGATATCATTGAACCCCACGGTGACCCTTATGGATGTGCGCGCGCCTCTGGTGGCAAACAAAGCGCAGCCCGGCCAGTTCATAATCCTGCGCGCGGACGAAGACGGGGAGCGCATCCCCCTGACCGTGGCGGGAACCGACTCCGATAATGGACTGGTGACCATAATCTTCCAGATAGTCGGCGCCACCACCTTCAAGCTCAACCAACTGAACGAAGGGGATTCCATACCCGACTTTGCCGGCCCGCTGGGCGAGCCTACGGACCTGGAGGGCATATCTTCCGCCTGCATAGTGGGAGGCGGCGTGGGCTGCGCCATCGCCTGGCCCATAGCCAAAGCGCTCAGGCAGCGGGGCTGCAGGGTGACGGGCATCATCGGCTTCCGCACGAAGGATCTGGTGATACTTGAAGAAGAATTCAGGCAGTGCTGCGACAGGCTGATCGTGATGACCGACGATGGCTCTTACGGGGAAAAGGGCAACGTGACCCAGCCGCTGAAGGCGTTGCTGGAAGGCGGCGAGACGTTCGATAAGGTGGTCGCCATAGGCCCGCTGGTGATGATGAAGTTCACCGTGCTTGCCTGCAAACCCTTCGGCGTGCCCGTGACCGTGAGCATGAACCCCATAATGATAGACGGCACCGGCATGTGCGGGGGCTGCCGCCTTTCGCTCAACACTTCCGAAGGCCGGGTGACCCGTTTCGCCTGCGTTGACGGGCCGGACTTCGACGGCTATCAGGTGGACTTTGACGAGGCCATGCGCCGGGGACGCATGTATTCGGCGTTTGAGAGACACGCTTACGAGGAGACTTGCCGCCTGTTCAAAAAGGAGGTCTGATTTATGCCCGACATGCCCGTTGCAGCGCTGATATACGACTTTGACAAAACGCTGTCTCCCAGAGACCAGCAGGAGTATTCCTTCCTGCCGGGGCTGAATATAGACCCCGCCAGTTTCTGGGGAGAGTGCCGCCAGCTGCAGCTTAAACACGGCATGGACAGCGTGCTTGCGTACATGCTGAACATGAAACTGCGTTCCGGCGGCACCCGCCTGCTCACCCGCGAGGGGCTGGAAAAGCTGGGCGAGGCCGTGGAGTTCTTTCCCGGTGTGGAAAGCTGGTTCGGCAGAGTGAACAACATCGGCCTGGAGTACGGCCTTAAGGTGGAGCATTACATAATCTCTTCTGGCCTTAAGGAGATAATCGGCGGGAGCAAGATAGCAAAGGAGTTTACCGCCGTGTTCGCCGCGTCTTTCGTGTACGGCGAGGACGGCATCGCCCTGTGGCCCGCCACCGCGGTAAACTATACCGAGAAGACCCAGCACCTGTTCCGCATCAACAAGGGCATACTGGATATGACCAACGACCGGGACCTTAACGGTTTTACCCCCGAATACAAGCGCCGGGTGCCGTTTTCCAACATGATCTACGTGGGAGACGGGCTGACCGACGTGCCCTGCATGAAGATGACCCGATCCAAGGGCGGCACCTCCATAGCCGTGTACCCGGAAGGGGGCAGCAGCCTGGGGGACAACATGCTCCTGCAGGAGAGGTGCGACTACTGCGTGCCCGCGGATTACACCGAAAACAGCCCGCTGGAAAACACGGTCAGGGTGCTGTTAAAGCGCATTTCCGCCCAGACCGCCGCATCCGCAATGCACGCCTCCCAGGTGGAGGACGCCACGAGGAGGGGCGGCATCCCCCAGTGGCAGCTGCAGCTTAACAGGGAGGACACGTCGCTGGAGTCGTAAGCTCCGGCGTTCATCAGCATCGGATATACCATATGAGCCTGTATCTGAGCGCGTTTTATTTTCCGGGTTACGAAAAGGAGACGGACTTCCTGTTCGACCTGAAAACCACATACGACCAGACGGTGTACCCGTACGGAGTGCTGCCTAAAGCGGGGCTGGACGAGATATTCTTCAGCCCCGTTACCATACTCTACGGCGGAAACGGCAGCGGCAAGAGCACGGCGCTCAACGTCATGGCCGAAAAACTGCGGCTGGAACGGAGCAGCCCGTATAACCGGTCCCGCTTTTTCGAGGATTTCGTGGCAAGGTGCGCCGTATCCCTGGAGGAAGCCGTGCCGCGGGGCAGCCGCATAATCACCAGCGACGACGTGTTCGACATGATGCTGGATATCCGCGCAGTAAACGAAGGCGTGTATCAAAGGCGGGAAGGGCTGGAACAGGAATATTTCCGCCTGAGGAAGCAGAGGGCGGAGGAGTTTCAGCTTAAATCGATCGGCGACCTGGAGGAGCTCAAAAAGCTGAATCTCGCAAGAAGCAAGACCTTGAGCAAATTCATGAAGGCGGAGGCCGAACAGACCGTCAGGGAGCGCTCAAACGGGGAGAGCGCGCTTATGTACTTTCAGAACAAGATCGAGCCGGACACCCTGTGCCTGCTGGACGAGCCCGAAAACAGCTTAAGCCCCGAAAACCAGGTAAAACTGGCGGAATTCCTGGAAGAGAGCGTCAGGTACTGCGGAAATCAGCTGGTGATAAGCACCCACTCGCCGTTTCTGCTGGCGCTGCCCGGGGCGAAGATAATCGACCTGGACGATCACGCGCGCGTCGCCGACAGCTGGACGCAGCTGAAAAACGCCCGCGTCTACTACGAGTTTTTCAAGAAGCATGAAGGGGAGTTTGGCTGTTAGCGGCGACAGGGATAATCATTTGCAAAAAAAGAAGTACCTAAGTCCGCGTATAAGGCGACAGACAACACGGCGGCCGCATACGGCCGCCGTGTTGTCTTTAGACGCAGGGAGCGCGCATTGCCCTGGTCCGGTCAAGCGCTGCACAATGGCGTTCAGGCGCTTATTTCATGCTCCACTCGGCGAGTTTTTCGCCCTCGTACCGCAGCTCCAGCCTGAAAAACGGAGCGTCTTCGGCGAGGAGCTTGAGGAAGATCTTATCGCCTTCCCATATGGGCAGGCGCGGCACGTCTGCTTTAGCCACCCACTCCAGCACGCCTTCGTCGCAGGGGATCAGTTTTCCCGAAAACTCTTTGCAGGTGAACAGGTGCATCTCCTCGTCCGGCCATCTGTCTGAACGGAACATGACCACCCCGCGGTAGGTCATATCCATGGGCGTGAGGCCCGTTTCCTCGGTCATTTCGCGGCGGGCGCATTTTTCGGGCGTCTCGCCGTCTTCCAGCTTGCCGCCCACGCCTATCCACTTATCCTTATTGGGGTCGTTTGACTTGCTCACCCGGTGGAGCATCAGGTAGCGTCCGGCGTTTTCAACGTAAATAAGGCTGCTTTTTAGCATTTTCACCCTCCTTACGGAATGATTTTATCCAGCCGGGAGCTTTTGTCAAGCGAAATCCCGTTCCGGGCCGGTTTTTTGCCCAAAATGCAAAAAAAACGGTTGAAATGCGCATTTTATTATGTTATAATCATGTTGCATAAATATGTTGTGGAGGGTAATTATGGGCAAGTTCATCATCAAGGCCGCGAAAACCGGCGTTATGTTCAACCTGAAGGCTTCCAACGGCGAGATCATCGCCACCAGCGAAGTTTACACCACCAAATCCGCCTGCAAAAAGGGCATCGCCAGTGTGGCCAAGAACGCTCCCGTGGCGGGCGTTGAGGATCAGACCCAGGAAGGCTTCGAGAAGGTAAAGCATCCCAAGTTCGAGATCTACAACGACAAGGCCGGCGAGTTCCGCTTCCGCCTGAAGGCCAAGAACGGCGAGATCATCGCCGCCAGCGAGAGCTACAAGTCCCTGAAGAGCTGCTTAAACGGCATCGAGTCTGTGAAGAAGAACGCAGCCGAGTGCAATATCGAAGATACCACCGAAGAAGCATAATCGGATACGGATGCCCGGGATGAGGTCTCATTCCGGGCGTTTCATTGTATTTTGGCCAATATACGAGCATGGATCGCAGCGGGAATACCCGCGCGATGTTGCATAAATGACCGTTTTCGGAGGAAATATGAAAAAGTATTTGCTTGAGGTCTGCTGCGGGTCGGTCGAAGACGTGCTTGCGGCGAAAAGCGGCGGCGCGGACAGGGTGGAACTGAATTCCTGCCTGTTCCACGGCGGGCTTACCCCGTCCATAGGCGAACTGATCACCGTGAAAAAGCTGGCGGATCTCCCCGTGATGACCATGGTGCGCCCCCGCCAGGGCGGTTTTTGCTACACGAAGGCGGAGTACATGACGGCCCTCGCCGACGCTGAGAAACTGCTGGAAAACGGCGCAGACGGCCTGGTGTTCGGCTTCCTTAAGGAAGACGGCAGCCTGGATGCCGGGCGCACGAAGGAACTGGCGCGCATGGCGGGCAGCAAAACCAAGGTGTTCCACCGGGCGATAGACGTGGCGGACGACTGGAAAAAGATGCTCTCCCAGCTTATAGACATAGGCATAGACCGGGTGCTGACCAGCGGCCTGGCGCCGGACGTGTTCTACGGCGTGGACGTGATACGGGAAATGGTGGAGTTTGCCGCCGGACGCATTCAGATACTGCCCGGCGCGGGCGTGAACCTGAAAAACGTGAACAAGATACTTGAGATCACGGGCTGTGACCAGATCCACGTGGCGAGGTTTAAGAGCCTGCTGGATCCATCCACCGCCAACAACCGGGACATCTTCTACGGCGGCGCACTGTATCCCCCTGAGGACAGATACGACGTGATAGACGGGGATTATATAGGGAAAATACGGGAGAAGATTTAGCTTTCGGCCAATATTTTACTTGCATTTGCCGGAATAATATGCTATAATCCACCGCGTCCACGGGTGATGACAGGCAGGCCCCGTGCGGCGTCATGCCGTGAACCATGTCAGGGCCGAGAGGCAGCAGCATTAAGCGGAAGTTGGCGTGCGCCGCGGATAAGCCAGCCCCGAGCCCGCGGATATTTTTGTTTTTGGACCGTTGTCAGGATGGAGGACATGCATATGACCACAGCTGAAAAGATTATAAAAAAGGCAAGTCAGAAAGTATACGAAAGGCATTTCGTAAGCCTTAAGGACGCGGATGCGCATATGATCGACCGGGCGATAGCCGAAAGCGTACTGGAGGAGATAGGCGGCGTGTGGGCGAAAAGCCAGAAGGCGACCATGAAGGGGCGGCACGCGGCGTACATTTCCGCCGAGTACCTGACTGGCCGGGCGATAAGCAACAACCTGCTGGCGCTGGGCGCGCTTGACGAGGTGCGCGCGCTGCTCATAAAAGCGGGCGCAGACCCCGACGCTTTGGAAGAGGAAGAGGATTCCGCCCTGGGCAACGGCGGCCTCGGGCGCCTGGCGGCATGCTTTCTGGATTCCGCGGCGACGCTCGCTCTGCCCGTGATGGGCTACGGCCTCAAGTACCGCTACGGCCTGTTCAAACAGGGCATAAAGGACTTCAGGCAGACAGAGGAGGCGGACGACTGGACGCGATTCTCCGACAACTGGACCGTCAGGCGGGAAGAGCTGGCGGTGACGGTGGAAATGAAGGGCCAGACGGTGATCGCGGTGCCATACGACATGCCGGTCATAGGTTACGGCGGGGAGTACGTGGCCACCCTGCGCCTGTGGCAGACCGAGAGCCCCGTGCAGTTCGATTTTACCCTTTTCAACGATTATAAATACGACGAAGCGTCCGAAAAGAAGAACCGGGCCGAGGACATCACCAAGGTGCTGTACCCCAACGACTGGACCCGCGAAGGGCGGCTGCTGCGCTTAAAGCAGGAATACGTGCTGTCCAGCGCCGCCATACAGGACATTTTAAGGAGCTTTGAGGGGAAGAAGCTTTCCTTCCACGCCCTGCCCAGATACATCGCCTGCCAACTCAATGACACCCACCCGGTGCTGGCGATACCCGAGCTCATCCGCCTGCTCATAAAGCGGGGCGTCAGCTTCCGCTCCGCCAAGAACGCCGCGAAACAGGTGTTCGCCTTCACCAACCACACTGTCATGCCGGAAGCTCTGGAAAAGTGGGACATGGACCTGGTGAGCGATGTAAGCGAGGAGATCGCGGACATATTGCGGCGCCTGGACGCTTCCGCGAAGCGCGAGACGGGCTTAAGGCTCATAAAGGGAGACAGGATCCACATGGCGGACACGGCGGTGTCCATGTCTTTTGCCGTGAACGGCGTGGCGAAGATTCACTCCGAACTGGTGAAGACGCTTCTGTTCCCCGACTGGCCCAGGCTTTATCCCGAGCGTTTCCAGAACAAGACCAACGGCGTGACTCCCAGACGCTGGCTGGCGCTGTGCGACAAAGAGTTGTGCGGCCTGCTTAAAAAGTATACCGACAGGGACTTCGTGAAGGACCTGGACGCCCTGAAAGCCATCGCGCCCACTCCCGAACTGGCCAGGGAACTCAGCGAAGTCAAGGCAGTCAAGCGTGAGGAATTCCGCCTGTGGCTCAAGCATAACGCCGGGCAGGAGATCCCGGAAGGCTTCGTTATCGACGCGCAGGTCAAGCGCCTGCACGAGTATAAAAGGCAGCTGCTCAACGCCCTTTCCGTGTACGACATGTACATGGACATGAAGGAAGGCAAACTTAGCGGCCTGCCGCCCGTTGCTTTCGTGTTCGCGGGCAAGGCGGCCCCCGGTTACGCCCGGGCGAAAGCGGTCATCAGGTACATCAACCTGCTGGCGGACAGGATAAACAATGACCCCGATGTGAACGGCAGGATGCGCGTGGTGTTCGTGCCCAACTACAACTGCTCAGTGGCGGAAAAGCTGATCCCCGCCGCGGATTTCTCCGAACAGATATCCCCTGCGGGCACCGAAGCCAGCGGCACGGGCAACATGAAGTTCATGATAAACGGCGCGGTCACCGTGGGCACCTGGGACGGCGCGAACATAGAGATAGCGCAGGCGGCGGGTGAGGAAAACGAGTACATATTCGGCGCCCGCATAGAGGAACTGGACGAGATAAGGGAGACCTACGACCCCAAACAGATATACGGGTCCGACGAACGCGTAAAGCGGGCGGTGGACAGCCTGACGGATGCCGCCTTCCCGGATGAGGACGGCGCGCTCAGCGAGCTTAAGGACAGTCTGCTGATAGGCGCGTCCTGGCACAGACCGGACCAGTATTTCCTGTTAAAGGATTTTGAAAGCTACCGTGAGGCGCGCATAAAGGCGTACGGGGAGTACGCGTCAGACCCCGCGGCGTTCCGTATGAAGGCGCTTAAGAACGTGCTTTCCTGCGGCGTGTTCTCATCCGACCGCACGATACGGCAGTACGCTGACGAGATCTGGAACATAAAGAAGGTAAAATGATACACGGAAACACACAGGGCATAAGGGACAGCGTCCTTAACGAAATGGACAGGCTCTACGACATACAGTTCGACCGGAGCCTGTTCCTTCCCGAGCGTCTGCTGGGCATGCTGGTGAATTTCACCACCCAGCTGAACCGGGAAATAATGGTGTACCTGGACCGCAACGGCGAGGTGCTGGAAGTGGCGGTGGGCTCCATCTCCCAGGTGGGGCTGACCCAGATGCACTTAAGGCGCAACTTCGACAGGCTCACGGGCTTCAGGTGCATCCACACCCATCCCGGCGGCAACGCGCGCCTGTCCGCGGTGGACATACAGGCGCTCAGGCTTTTGCGCTTTGACGCCATGTGCGCCGTAGGCGTGGAAAACGGCGTGTGCACGGGCATAACCGCCGCGTTCCTGGGGGACAAGGAGTACGGCCAGCTTTCGGTGAACGTGCTGGGTCCCGTAAAGCCCGGGCGGCTGGACCACCGCGCGTGGCTCAAGGAGATCGAACTAAGCGAAGAGCGCGTGCAGAAGGCCATAGAGGAGGGCGGCATAACCCAGGAAGCGGAACGGGTTATGCTGATCTCCATCGACGGCGAGGACAGCTTAAACGAGCTGGCGGCGCTGGCGGACACGGCGGGGGCGGTGATCGTCTCCCGCGAGACCCAGAAACTGTCCCACCCCGATACCGCCACGTTCATCGGCAGCGGCAAGGCGGCGGAGCTGGCGCTCTCCTGCCAGACGCTGGAGGTGGATCTGGCCATTGCGGACGGGGAACTCACCGCTTCCCAGCAGAAGAACCTGGAAAATGCGCTGGGCGTCAGGGTCATAGACCGCACCAGCCTCATACTTGACATATTCGCCAAGCGCGCCGCCACCAGCGAGGGCAAACTGCAGGTGGAACTGGCGCAGTTAAAATACCGGCTGCCTCGGCTGGCCGGTTCCTCCGAGGCGCTCTCCCGTCTGGGCGGCGGCATAGGCACCAGAGGCCCCGGCGAAACGCGCCTTGAAAGCGACAGGCGGCACATCAGAAGCCGCATAGACGAGCTTTCAAACAAGCTTAAGCAGCTGGAGACCCAGCGGGACCTGCGCAGGAAACGCCGCAGCAAGGACGAGACGGTGACCGTGGCGCTGGTGGGCTACACCAACGCGGGCAAAAGCACGCTGCTCAACGCCTTAAGCGGAGCGGACGTGTTCGTGGAGGACAAGCTGTTCGCCACGCTGGACCCCGTGACCCGCCGGGTGGAGCTGCCGGACAACCGCTCCTGCGACGTGGTGGACACGGTGGGCTTCATAAACAAGCTGCCCCACTCGCTGGTGGAGGCGTTCAAAAGCACGCTGGAAGAAGCCGTGAGCGCCGATCTGCTTTTGATAGTGAACGACCTGTCCTCGCCCTTCGCCGCCAAACAAAGGCAGGTGGTGGGGGAGGTGCTTTCCTCCCTGGGCGCGCAGGACAAGCCCGTGATAGAGGTCTACAACAAGTCTGACGCTCTTAAAGCCCCCGCGCTGGAACTGGACGGGGACGGCGTGGTGATCTCCGCCCTGAACGGCGAGGGAGTCGATACGCTCAAGCAGCGCATCAGCGACGAGATCGCAAAACTGCGCCACTACGCGGAGATTCTGGTGCCGTATTCAAAGGGTGCGGCGCTAAACATGATACATTCTAAAGGCCAGGTGGACAGTGAGGAGTACACCGCCGAAGGCACGCTGGTAAAGTGCTGGCTGGACGCGGTCTCTTACGCCCGGGTGCTGAAGGAGCTCAATCAGGATGGCTGATCTGCACTCATACATGGAAGAAATGGGCCGGGCGACACTGCTTTCCGCTCCTTTCAACGGAGTGGACAGCCTGATCTATGCCCAGCTGGCGTACATAGAGTATGACAAAGCGGTCCGGGACCTGCCCTGCGCCTTAAGCGAGCTGGGCGAAAAGGTGGACTACGGCGTACGGGAGGACGACAACCGGCGCCTGCTGTACCTGGCCGCGTCACTGCCCCGGTTCAGGGACAGCCGCGCGCTGTGGTACGCGGACGAGTTTTCCGAAAGCGAGACCAAGCAGTTTTCGGCGGTCACCTTCCTGCTGCCGGACGGCACAGCGTATATCTCCTTCAGGGGCACGGACTCCACGATAGTGGGCTGGAAGGAAGACTTTATGCTCACCTTCACCACTCCCGTGCCTGCCCAGGCCAGGAGCGTTGAGTACCTGAACCGGGTGGCCCGGCATATAAACGCGCCACTGCGGGTAGGCGGCCACTCCAAAGGCGGGAACCTGGCGGTGTACGCCGCCGCCTTCTGCGACGAGGACGTCCAGAGGCGCATCATAGGGGTATACTCCCACGACGGCCCCGGCTTCGACGAGGACACGCTGGCGCTGAAGGGATATCGGGCAATAAAAGAGCGGATAAAGCGCTTTATACCCGTGTCCAGCATGGTGGGCATGATGATGGAACAGGACGCCGCCGTCACGGTGGTAGACTCCACTGCCCAGGGGCTTATGCAGCACAATCCATATACCTGGCGCATACGGGGCGGCGAGTTCGTGACCTGCGACAGGCTGGGTTTCGCGGGGCTGATGATAAGCCGGGGGCAGAAGGAGTGGTTCAGGCGCATGAGCGAGGAAAAGCGCCGCTACATGACCGACACCCTGTTCGACATCCTCTCCGCCGCCAATCCCCGCACCCTGCAGGACCTGACCCGGGACAAAAGCGCGCTGCTCAAAAGCGCCGCCGCGCTGGTGAAGCTGCCCCCGGAGGACAGAAAAGAAATGTGGGAGATAGCCAAGACCTTCATGTACTGCCTGTACCAGGGCAGCGGCTACGCGATCAAGACCCGCCTTGACGAGATGAATAAAAAGGCGGAGGAACTGCTCGGCAAAAAAGGTGAATGAAACCAAAAACCAAACAAACCGAACGCCCGACCCCGTTAAGGGATCGGGCGGTTTTGCGCATATACTGTCAGTCTGTCAACACGCTAATAGTCACAGTCGAGTCGATCCCGGATCCATTAAGATAGAACTGCCTCGTCTTTTCAACGTCGATATCAACTTTTTGATGCCCGAATTCAAATACCATGCGTTATTCTTTCACAAACTCCATAAGCGCGTCGGTGAGCTTTTCGATGTTTTCGGGGGAGGCGACGGTGTCGCGCCCGGTGTGGATGCGGGGAGTGTAATAACCCGCGCCTTTTTTATACAGGCAGGCGGCTATGCCCACGCTTTTGTCAAAGCTCTTGTGGTCGCTGTTCATGCTTGCCTTGCCGGCGGGGAACACCTTGCCGCCCGCGTTTTCCAGCGCGGCTTTCAGGGCGGGAAAGCGGGGGTCGCTCATGGCCGGATCCGACGCGCCGGCGATAAACGTGTCCCCGTTGCCCACGCAGTCCATGTTGACTATGAGGGTGTTCGCCTTTACGTCAGCATGGGCGGCGGCGAAGGCCTTGGAGCCCTTTTTGCCCTTTTCCTCGTTGTCGAAGAGTATGAAGGCGGCGGACGGGTCGCCGGAAAGCTTGCCTGCCAGCGTGAGCACCGCGGCGGTGCCGGAAGTGTTGTCGTTTCTGTTGCGCGTGTTCGCGGGGCCGCGGAAGATCAGCGCGAACAGGCCGAAGTAGACCAGGGCGTACACGGCCAGGTACACTGACCTCCCCGCAGGCCCTTCCAGTCCGGTCAGCTTCCTTACGGCGATGCCCGCCAGTATGGCCGCGGCCAGCAGGACGAATATGATGCCGAATATGTACACGTATTTGAGCACCTTGTTGGTGGGCAGCATCAGGTTGGGCACCAGCCCGCGTCGGGGGGTGTCGTAATGGGCGGTGAACACGGTCTTCGCGGTTTCGGGGTCGCCTATGACCACGTTGTTGTGCCCGCCGCTTTCCTGCACGGTCCCGGCAGACCAGCCCGCCGCCTTGGCTTCGCTTATCGCGTACTCGCGGAAAGCTTCTTTCTGCGCCTCCGAATTGCGGATGGGGAAGCGGGAATCTATATCGTTCAGATAGTCTTTCATCGTTTGCCTCCTGTCAGGTACGCCTATTGTAGCATCCCGGCAGTCAGAATTCAATAAAAAAGTTGTTTAGGCCTATTGACAGGGCGGGCGTGCATGAATATAATATGAACAGTCATTCATATGAACGGAGGGTCATATATGCACGACCACAGCGCGCTGCTGGAAAACATGCGCTCCCACGCGCCGGACGAGGAAAGGATACTCGCTCTGGCGGGGCTGTTCAAAGTGTTCGGCGATCCCACGCGGGTGAGGATACTCTACGCCCTGAGCGAAAGCGAGATGTGCGTGTGCGCGATAGGGGAGTATCTGGGCATGGACCAGTCCGCGGTGAGCCACCAGCTCAAGGTATTAAAACAGAACCGGCTGGTGAAGAACCGGCGGGAGGGCAAGACGATCTATTATTCCCTGGCAGACAGGCACGTGCAGGGAATCATCACCCAGGGCTATGAGCACGTGACGGAGGAGACGGAAGATGAAACTGTTAAATGATCTGGAAAAAGAACAGAAAAGCGAACTTTACGAGATACTGATCGGTGCGGCGCTGCTTCTGCTTGCGTGGATAGCGCCCATAACGGGCGCGGTCAGGGCGGTAGTGTTCATCGCCATATACATTTATGCCGCGAGGGAAGTGCTTTTCGGCATGGTGAAGGAAGCCAGGGAGGGCGAGATATTCACCGAGGAGACCCTTATGAGCGTGGCCACGATAGGCGCGCTGATACTGGGCGAGTTCCCCGAAGCGGTGGCGGTCATGCTGCTGTACCGGCTGGGCGAGTGGTTCGCGGACCTGGCTGTGGACAAGAGCCGCGACTCAATTTCCGCGCTGGCTCAGCTGCGGCCCGACAC
>JAGCIC010000207.1 GCA_017648805.1 Clostridia bacterium | reverse complement strand
TTATTTCCAGACGGACAAATGGGTGCTCAGGCGGCACGTGAAGCTGCTGACCCAGGCGGGAGTGGATTTTCTGGTATTCGACACCACGAACCGCCTGACCTTCTGGCCCCAGGTGAAGGCGCTGCTGGAAGTGCTGGAGGAATACCGCCTGGAAGGCTGGGACGTACCGAAGGTGGCGTATTACACAAACACGCGCTCCGGCGAGACCGTGGACGAGATATGGAAAGATCTGTACCGGCCCGGTCTGTTCAGCGAGCTCTGGTTCCGCTGGAAGGGCAAGCCCTTCATAATAGCCGACCCGGAAGAGTGCACCCCTGAACAAAGGGAGTTTTTCACTTTCCGCCTGCCCCAGTGGCCCACCGAAGCCATGAAACGGGGCGGCTGTCCCTGGATAGATTTCGAACGTCCCCAGCGCGCATGGAAAAACGAAGAAGGCGCAAACGAAATAGTGCCCGTAAGCGTCGCCCAGCATCCGAATCTCAGTTTCGGCGACGGCGCGTTTTACGGAGATCCCACGCCGCGGGGGCGGGCGTACCGAAATGCCGGCAACGACAAAACCCCCGAAGCGCTCAAATACGGCTATAACGTGGCCGAGCAGTGGGAAAGAGCCATCGAGCTTGACCCCGAAATGGTGTTCTTTACCGGTTGGAACGAATGGACGGTAGGCCGCATACAGGGGGACGAACCCCGTCCCGTGCTGCTTATAGACCAGGCAGACAGAGAGTATTCCAGGGATGCCGAGCCTGTGAAAGGCGGGTTTTTCGATAATTATTACATGCAGCTGTGCGATTATATCCGCCGCTACAAAGGTTCTCCCGCCCTGCCGCCGAAACAGGCCAAGTACACCATAGACATAAACGGCCCGTTCAGCCAGTGGGAGCCTATGTCGTCTTACTGGGCGATGCCTTTCGGCACCCTGCCGCGGAAACACGAAGGGCACGGGGGAAGGCTGTACGAGGATAACACCGGACGCAACGAGTTCGAGTGCCTAAAGGTCGCACACGACGACGAAAACGTATACTTTTACGCCCGCACCAGGGAAGACATAGTGTTCAATATGTTCACCAAGTGGATGTTGCTGCTCATCCGCGTGGAAGGCAGACCTTATGCGCCCGCCTGGCACGGCTTCCATTATGTGGTGAACGACATAGTGCTGGACGGGAACACCACTTTCGTGCAGACCTGTCTGGGAGGCTGGCGCTTCGGCAGAAACACCCGCGCGGCTTACCGGAGGGCGGGACGGGAGCTTATGATCCGCCTGCCCAGAAAGTATCTGGGCATTGAGGAAGACGGGTTCACCCTGACGTTCAAGTGGGCTGACCATACGGGCGGTAATGAGACGATAGAGGACTTTTACCTGCATGGGGATAGCGCGCCTTACGGACGCTTTTCCTACATATACAGGGCGCAATGACAGGAAAGGAAGACCGGAAAATGAGGATCACGGATATTGAAGCCACTCTTGAAAAGGTAATACTCTATGCGGATTTTGAAGGGGACGCGTGGATCAGGGAAAGCGTGCCTACGGTTGCGGAAAAGCCCGGGCGCACCCTCGCATCGGCAAAGGCGGAAATAAAGAACGGCACTGTCGAGCTGCCGCGGTTTGACGGCGAAAGGGACCGTATCTTTTCCCGTTACGACGTGTTTGCGGGCGGAGAACCTGTGGAAGGCGTGCATTACGTTACCGTGACCGCTCCCGGCGTTGCGGCGGATGAAAGCGATTATCCGCAGCCCGAAAACATCAAGACTCTGGGGCTGCCGCGGGAAATGATGCTGAAGTACCATGTGGGGCAGGGGCTTATGAACATCAACCTGCCCGCGCTGATGGCGGTCAGACCCGCCGAAGACGCGATAAGCTATACGTTCAACGGCCGAAGCTTCTATTTTATTAAAAGCGCCGTGGAGGCGATCGACAGACAGATGCAGGCAACGCCCATCAC
>JAGCIC010000206.1 GCA_017648805.1 Clostridia bacterium | reverse complement strand
GTCAGAGAACAGACAGGGCATGGTGCTCACCACTGCCGACAAGCGCAAGCTGGAAGAGGAACTCAACGAGCTTAAAACCGTAAAGACCGAGCAGGTCAAACGTGATCTGGCGGAAGCCCGGGCCCACGGTGACCTGAGCGAGAACGCCGACTATGACGAAGCCAAGAACGAGCAGGCCCGCGTGGCCGCCCGCATCGCCCAGCTGCAGGATATGCTGGACAACGCCGTTATAGTGGACGAGCAGGAAGTGAACACCGACACCGTCCAGATGGGCACCGTGGTCACCGTGTGGGACGAAACCTATGAGGAAGAGGACGAGTACACCATAGTCGGTCTGACCGAGTCCGACGCTTCCAAGCTGTTCATCTCTCCCGAATCCCCCATCGGCGCCGCTCTGGTAGGCGCGAAAGTGGGCGACACGGTGGAGGCGCACACTCCCGGCGGCATCGACAGGATCCAGATAAAGGCCATCCGCAGGCGCGATATCTGACAAACCCATCCATCCTTTAAGGAGATATTTCATGGAGCAGTACATTCCCCAGGGGCTTTCCGAACAGGAACAGCAGCGTTTTGACAAGCTTTCCGCGCTCTCCGCGGAAGGCCGCAGCCCTTACCTTATAACCAAGTACCCCGTCTCCCACCTGTCAATCGACATCGAGACGAACTTTGACGCCCTGGAGGGGCAGGAAGTCTGCGTCGCGGGGCGCATGATCAGCCGGCGCATAATGGGCAAGGCGTCCTTCGCGCATCTTAACGATGCCAAGGGCGACATCCAGTTCTACGCCCGCCGCGAAGACGTGGGCGAGGATAAATACGCCGAGTTCAAGGCCTATGACATAGGCGACATACTGGGCGTAAAGGGCACAGTATTCAAAACCAAGACGGGCGAGATCTCCGTGCACGCAAGCGAGATAACGCTGCTGAGCAAGAGCCTGCATCCCCTGCCGGAGAAGTTCCACGGCCTTACCGACACGGACATCCGCTACCGCCAGAGGTATCTGGATCTGATGACCAACTCCGACGTGCGCGCCGCGTTCATAAAGCGCAGCATGATACTCAAGGAGCTGCGGGCGTACCTGGACGGCAAGGGCTTCCTGGAAGTGGATACTCCCATACTCACGCCCTTTGAGATCGGCGCCTCTGCCCGGCCTTTCTATACCCACCACAACACGCTGGATATGGACATGGTGCTCAGGATCGAGACCGAGCTGTACTTAAAGCGGCTGATCGTGGGCGGCTATGACCGGGTGTACGAAGTGGGCCGCATCTTCCGCAACGAAGGCATGGACACCCGCCACAACCCTGAGTTCACCTCCATAGAGCTGTATCAGGCGTACACCGACTTCCGCGGCATGATGGACCTGGTGGAAGACATGATGAAGACCGTGGCCGAAAAGGTGTGCGGCGGACTTACGGTGCCTTATCAGGGCAACATGATCGACCTGTCCCGGTGGGAAAGGCTGACCATGGTGGAAGCGGTCAAAAAGTACTCGGGCGTAGACTATTATTCCTGGAACAGCGACGAGGACGCCATCGCCTGCGCCAAGGCGCACAACGTGGAGCTGCCCGAAACGCCCACCAGAGGCGCGATACTGGCCGAGTTCTTTGACGCCTTCGTGGAGGAAAAGCTGATCCAGCCCACCTTCATATACGACTATCCCGTGGAGATCAGCCCCCTGGCGAAGCGCAAGCCCGACGAGCCCGCCTTTACGGAGAGGTTTGAGTACTTCATCAACGCCACCGAGTTCGGCAACGCGTTCTCGGAGCTGAACGACCCCATCGACCAGAGGCAGCGCTTCGAAAAGCAGGTCGCCATCCGCAAGGCGCTGGATCCCGACTGCCGCGCTCAGGTGGACTATGACTTCATCACCGCCCTGGAATACGGCATGCCCCCCACCGGCGGCCTGGGTTTCGGAGTGGACCGGCTGGTCATGCTTTTGACCGACAGCCCTTCCATAAGGGACGTGCTGCTGTTCCCCACGATGAAGCCCCTCGACCAGCCCAAGAAGGACGAGAAGGCCCAGGCGCCCGCAGAGTTCGAGTGCGCTTGCAATACCTGCCCCTCCCAGGAAGCCTGCAAAGCTGCGCAGGAAGCGGAAAAAGCCGCGCCCGCCGAAGAAAAGATCGACTTTTCCAACGTTGTGATCGAGCCCCTGTTCAAGGATCAGGTGGACTTTGACACCTTCAGCAAGAGCGATTTTCGCGCCGTTAAGGTGCTGGCCTGCGAAGCGGTGCCCAAGTCCAAGAAACTGCTCAAGTTCACCCTGGATGACGGCAGCGGCGAAAACCGCACCATTTTGAGCGGTATCCGCGCGTATTACGAGCCCGATGAGCTTATCGGCAAGACCTGCATCGCCATCACCAACCTGCCTCCCAGGGCCATGATGGGCATCGAGTCCTGCGGTATGCTGATCTCCGCCGTACATAAGGAAGGCGAGGAAGAAAAGCTCCACCTGCTGATGGTGGATCCCCGCATCCCCGCCGGTGCGAAACTGTACTGATACTTGCCAAGTTGTTTGAGCCTGCCAATATGGCAGGCTCAAAGTCTAAAAAGGCCGCTTTTGCAGTCACCCATCAGGGGGCAGACATCATGGAAATAACCATAAGACCCATTCGCCAAAGCGATTACCCGGCTGCCGCCGCGATCTGGCGCGACGTGCTCGATATCATCAACGCCACCGACGAAAGCATCGCCGAGACCTACGAGCAAATGGCGCGGGATAAGAACTACGTCACGTTTGTAGCCCAGACGCAGGGCAAAGTGGTCGGGCTTGTCACCGCGGTAAAGGTGCTCGCCATCAGTCATCCGGGCAGCTATGTCAAAATGAACGGCCTGGGCATGATAAGCGAATACCGGCGCCAGGGCATCGGTAAACTGCTGATGGAGCGCGTGGAAAGCTGGGCTGTGGAGCAAGGCGCGCCTTACGTTGGGTTCGCGTCCGGCATCAGGAGGACCGACGCCCATGCGTTCTACGAGCGTATCGGCTACAGCAAAACGTCGTTTTGGTTCCGCAGGAACATAAAAATAACCGCTGACACCTTACCGCTGCCCGGGTCGCTTTATTGCGGGCGAAACGCTTATGCCCGGCGCGCTATCAGATGCTCCATGCGGTAATACCCTGTTTCGTACCGAAAGGCTGACAGTATGGATACTATGCTCAATCTCGTCGTAGACACGTACGGCTGCCCCAACCGCTGCCTGCACTGCTGGCTGGGTCATATGCC
>JAGCIC010000205.1 GCA_017648805.1 Clostridia bacterium | reverse complement strand
CGGCAAAGTTTCCGTCAGAGACCAGGTTATTCAGCTCATTCGGGTCGTTTTCCAGGTCGTACAGGAACTCCTCTTCATATACGTCGCTGTCCATGTCCTTCCAGCCGTCTTTGCCCGGAGCGCGCACCGAGTACTTCCATTTTGGCGTGCGCACCGCGCGGCCCACCTGGCTTTCGCTGATCTGCATGAACACCGTGTCGTCCCATTCGGGAACTTCTCCCCAAACAAGCGGCGCTAACGGGCGCCCGCCAAAGCCTTCAGGCTTATCTGCCCCCGCTATGTCCAGTATCGTGGCGGGCAGGTCCATAAGGCTCACCAACTGCTTGACCGTCCCTCCCCCTTCAAAACCCGGGCCACGGATTATCAGCGGGATGTGAGTGCAGGCGTCGTGGCAGGCGCGCTTGTACTCGCTGTTGCGGGTGCGGAAGTGGGAACCGTGGTCGGAAGTGTATATGAACACCGTGTTCTCCCACAGCCCTTTTTCCTTCAGCGCGTCCTCCAGCCGCCCCACGTTTTCGTCGATGCGCGCGCATTGACCAAGGTAATCGGGGTAGTTTTCCCGCCAGTCGCCCGTTTGGACCGACAGATCCCCGGGAGGATCAAAATCGGCGAAGCGGAGCTTGCTGCCGTCGGGCCCTTCGTAGCGGTCACGGTCGTTCTGGTGGTGGGGATCCAACTGGGATACAAACAGAAAAAACGGCCGCTGCCCGTCCTGTGCGTGCACGTAATCCACGGCAAAGGCGTTCACGCAGTCTACCCGGTAACCTGTGAAGTCCACTCGGCGGTCCTCTTTGTCGAACATATAGCCGTTATAGCCGTGGGAAGTGAACTCCAACGCGTCCGCCGCCATCCAGTAATCCGAGTATCCGCCCCGCATGTCTTCGGGTATGGGGCCGGTGCGGTTGTTTATGCCCTTGTCCCGGTTGGAGGCCAGGTGCCACTTACCCACATAGGCGGTCTTGTAACCCGCCCCGCCAAGCGTTCCCGCCAAGGTGGGGATTCCGCGCGGCAGTTCTATGTCATTGCGGAAGCAGCCCGTCCGGGTGCCCCATCTTCCCGTCTGCAGGCAGGCACGGGCTGGGCCGCACACGGGCAGATTGGTAAAAGCGTTCTCAAAACGCACGCCTTCCCCCGCGATCCGGTCCAGGTTCGGAGTAACGTCCAGCCTCTGTCCGTAGCAGCCCATGGTGTCCCAGCGCTGCTGATCGGTGAAGTAAAACACTATATTCGGTCTGCCCACTTTTTTCCTCTCCCCTGCCGGATCCAGCGGCATCTACTTTACGGTGTTAATAAGTTCGCTCAGGCTCACGCACTTAATGCGCAGGATTTCCGCGATAAACTCGGTCCCCGTCAATCCTTCCGGCGCGTCAAGGCGTTCCGCTTCGTCCGCTCCAGCCAGCTGCGCGAGCCGCTCGTACAGCGCTTCCGCCCTGTTTTTCCTGAAGGACACGACGTCGTCGCTCAGCCCGCCGTTTACGGCTTCCAGATAAGCGTAAAACATGGCGCGCTCCTCAAGCACGGCGCACTTGACTTCGTCGTCTCCCGCTTCCCACAGCAGTTTATACAGCTTTTCCGCTTCCGCGTTCCGGTATTCCTCTGTCCCTGCTTCGGAAGTATAAGCGGGAACGGCATCCAACTTGGCTGTATCGAAACGGGCGGTCTCGGGATATTCGGTGCGATGGTTTCCAGCATGACGCCGTATGAAGGCTACTACCAATAGAAATAGTGCCGTTATGAAGATTAT
>JAGCIC010000204.1 GCA_017648805.1 Clostridia bacterium | reverse complement strand
ATCGCGATCAGCTCGTCCCAGGTGCTGGGCACGCTCAGGCCCATACCTTCCAGGATATCCTCGCGGTAGAACAGAAGGGAGAACACCTGCGTTTCGGGCAGGCCGTACACGCCGGTACTTGTGCCGTCGTTATAGGAAAGGGGCACCAGGGCGCTGTTCAAAAATGCGCTGGTCACCTGGTCAAAGTCCGCAAACTGGGTAAGGTCTTCCACGGCGTTGCGCATGGCGTAGTTGGCGGCGTACCAGCCGTCTACGCTCAGCACCACGTCGGGGCCGTTTCCGGCCACCACGGCGGGAAGCAGCGCTTCCGCCGCCACCAGCTTGACGTTGACCTTGATGCCGGATGTGGGGGTGAACATATCGTCCACCATGGTTTTCAGGATGGTGCTCTGGTCGCGTCCGGTGACGATCCACACTTCCAGCACGCTGTCGTCGTCATCGTCGTACTTGTCGCCCAGGGAGTTGTAGTCCACAAAATAGGAAGCCACACAGGACTTGATCTCGTGGAATAGCTTGAACAGGCCGCCGTCGTGCACTTTGGGCAGCTTGGCATCCACGGCGCTTACGATGATCTGGTCCACGTCCAGTTTCGATTCCGCCATGTTCTGCAGCGCGGTGCCGAGGCTGGTGATGTTGTCTTTAAAGTTGCCGAAAGACTGGGTGATGCGCTCGTTTCTGTCTACGAACTGTTCCAGCTGCACGGCCAGTGTCTGGGCTACGGCCACGCGGTCGCTCTTTTCGCCCGTGATGGCCACTGTGTCGTCAACCAGCTTATACAGGCGCTTGCTCTCCAGGTCCATCGCTTCGATCACGTCGGGATAGACCCTGCCCAGCTTGTAATCGCGGAAGCGGTCGGGGTTCACGCCCGTGAGCACCAGTATCCTGCGGTAGATCTGGTTCAGGCGGTAAATGCTGTCCTCAAGATCCTTGAGGATCTCGCCCATTTCGCCCAGGGTGGCTTCCAGCCGGATGGTATGGCGGCCTTCCTTTAAATAGAAGCGGTAGGCGTTGCCGTTCTCATCCGCCAGCCGGTACATGTTCCAGGAAGTATCGTACGCGAAGGAGATGGACTCCAGTGCGTCGAAGGGGATTGCACCGTCGATATACACGCTGCGGCATGAAACCGAACCGCGCTGGTACTGCTGCCGGGCCTTGATGGTGATGTTGTAGTAGCCGTCTTCGGGAACGGTGAAATCCCATTCGATCCAGTCGCCGGCTTCCTTCCAGGGATCGCCGCCGATGTAATTGAGTACCGTATGGGTGAGGGAAGAAGGCTCCGTTGCGGGAGAAGAACGATCGTAACGGGCATACAGGGAGGGAGAAGAACGCAGATACGCCTTTTCGCCATCGATGACGTTAATATACTGGCTGTCCGGAGTCTGGCCGGACACGTTGGGCTGCTGCGCCAGGTACTGTTCATAGGTGGGGTAGACCACGATGGGGGCGAGCTCAAGTTCGCTGATCAGGAATGGCTCGTTGATCGCTTCGATCGAAATGTTGTTTTCGCCCTCTTCCAGCCAGAAGCGGTACGGCTCCACCGTGTAGCCCATATCGTCTTTGCAGTAGGCGCTCTGCCACATGAACACTTCCGTCTGGGAAGGACGGATATCGTTATTCTGGTTGTCCTGGCGGACCTCGCCGGCGTCTGTCCACAGCCGGGTGAACTGCAGCGTTCCGGCGCTGGAGAAAGGAAGTTCGCCGTTGATATACACAGCGCGCTCCATATCCACGCCGCGGCTCTGGGTTGCCTTGTAGCGCAGACGGATGTGGTAGAAACCAGTCTGGGGCACGTTGAACTTCCAGGTGGTCACGTCGCCCTCGCGGATCAGTACGCAGTCAACGCCGTCTTCGCTTACAGCTTCGCCGCCGCCGGTAAACGAGGTGATGTCCCCGGCGGTTATCGCTTCGCCGGCGTAGTCCGGCCCGGCATGATCGGCTACGTACTTCGAGTACGTATCGCTGCGGCTGATACCGCCGATGTCTGTCGACAGATCCTGCCCCTCGTATTTGCGCCTGAAATTCTCCGCACTGCGGGACATGAGCGCGACCGCCGCGACCACGACTGCCGCGACTGCCAGGATGACCAACAATCTGCGTGTGTTCCTTCGCATAGAGATTATCTCCCCACTGTGCATT
>JAGCIC010000203.1 GCA_017648805.1 Clostridia bacterium | reverse complement strand
CTGTTCCCGAAGGAAAGCGGGAACCTGCATGTGCTTTATAACAAGCGGCAGCTGGGCGCGACTCCGGCGGACGTGATCAGGGAACTGGAAACCAAGGCAGGGGAGCTTTCGGATATGGAAACGGACTCTCTGGAAGAGCTCATATACGACGACGTGGACGGGTTTACCGACGAAGTGACCAGGGCGCTGGGCGTGATGCTGAACGCGAGACTAATGAGCTACAAGGAACTGCTGAGCCTGTACACGGTGCTCAGAGCGGGCCTGCTTACCGGTTTTATGGACGGCGACTGCGGGCGCCTGGACGCGTTCGTGCAGAAAATGAGCCCCCGGGCCATATACGAAAACCTGGGTGCGATCGACGAAAGGGAAGAGGAACTCACCAGAGCCGAAAAGGTCAGGAGCGTTATCGCCCAGGAGATCAAGACCAATATATACTGACGGAGAAAACGGATAATGATAGCAAGATGCAATGAGCACGGCAACCGGGCGCTGGAGTATGCCCAGAGGGAAGCCGCCATGATGGGCAGGGCGTACATCGGTACGGAGCACCTGCTTCTGGGCGTGCTGAACGACCCGGGCAAAGCGTCCATAGTGCTGGAAGGAATATCCCTCGAGGATGCCAGAAGCGAGATAATCCAGCTGGTGGGCAAGGGCGACGACAAGGTGGAACCGGGCAATCTGTCCTACACCATCCGCTCCAAGACCGTGATGGAGGCCAGCGCCCGGGAGGCCCGGGAACTGGGTCAGGACTACATAGATACCGAGCATATCCTTTTGGCGCTCATGCGGGAGAGGGCAGGCGTGGCTGCGCATACCCTTGTAAGGATGGGCATCGACCTTAACAAAGCCCGCGAAGAACTGATAAATGCACTGGGCGGCAAAAAGCCTAGGCAGTATGCGGGCATAGACGACAACAGGGCTCAGGGCGGCGGAAAGACCCCCATGCTGGACAAGTATGCCCGAGACCTGGTGCAGGAAGCGCTGGGCGGAAAGCTGGACCCTGTCATAGGCCGTGAAACGGAGATGGAGCGCATAATCCAGATACTTTCCCGCCGGACCAAGAACAATCCGGTGCTGATCGGTGAACCCGGCGTAGGCAAAAGCTCCATAGCGGAAGGCCTTGCCCAGAGGATCGCCGAAGGCCGCATACCCGAAATACTCAACGGCACCCGCATCATGTCCCTGGACATACCCGGGATGCTGGCGGGCGCGAAGTACCGCGGCGAATTCGAGGAACGGGTAAAGAGCATGATTACCGAGGTCAAGGAAGCCGGCAATATCATCCTCTTCATCGACGAAATGCATACCATGGTGGGCGCGGGCGCGGGGGAAAGCTCCATAGACGCGGCGGCGATAATGAAGCCGGCGCTGTCCAACGGGGATATCCGCTGCATAGGCGCCACCACGCTCAGGGAATACCACAAGTATATAGAGAAGGACGCAGCGCTGGAAAGGCGTTTTCAGCCCGTCAATGTGGGCGAGCCCGGGCTGGACGAGAGCATAGAGATCCTTAAAGGCCTGAGGGAAAGGTACGAAAACCACCATCACGTGAAGATCACCGACGACGCGCTGGAAGCGGCGGTGAGGCTGAGCGACAGGTATATCTCAGACCGTTTCCTGCCGGACAAAGCCATAGACCTGGTGGATGAGGCGGCTTCAAGAGTGAGGGTCAGGACGTTCCTTGCTCCGCCTGACATGCTGGAACAGCAGAAAAAGCTGGAGGAACTTGACGAGGAGATCCGCCGGGCGGTATTCGACGAGAATTTCGAGCGGGCGGCAGACTTGCGGGACAGCAAAAAGCATCTTACCAACGAGATGGAAGAGCTCAAAAAAGACTGGGAGACTCGCCGAACCCAGAAAGTGGAGACGGTGAACGAGGACGAGATCACCCAGGTCGTAAGTCAGTGGACGGGCATTCCCGTGTCCCGCATGACACAGGACGAAGCGGAACGGCTCCTGAATATGGAAGAGATACTGCACCGCCGAGTGGTGGGGCAGGATGAAGCGATAAAGGCCGTGAGCAAGGCGGTGCGCAGGGCGCGTGCGGGCCTTAAGGACCCCAGGCGTCCCATAGGTTCGTTCATTTTCCTGGGCCCCACGGGCGTGGGAAAGACGGAGCTGTGCAAGGCGCTGGGAGAGGCACTGTTCGGAGACGAGGACGCGCTGATACGCGTGGATATGAGCGAGTATATGGAAAAATACTCTGTGTCCCGCCTGATCGGTTCTCCGCCGGGTTATGTGGGCTACGACGAGGGCGGACAGCTGACCGAACGCGTGAAGCGCAAGCCCTACAGCGTGCTGCTGTTCGACGAGGTCGAAAAGGCGCATCCGGATGTGTTCAATATCCTTCTGCAGGTGCTTGAGGACGGACGGCTCACGGACGGCCAGGGCCGTGTGGTGGACTTTAAAAAT
>JAGCIC010000202.1 GCA_017648805.1 Clostridia bacterium | reverse complement strand
GCTTCATTCAGGGACCCATACAGTTCCATTACGGCGTGCACACCTTTATCGGCAAACGCTTTTTCGGCAACTTCAACCTGACCGTGCAGGACGACGGGAAGGTCACCATAGGCGACGACTGCAATTTCGGCCCCAACGTCACCATAGTCACCCCCATCCATCCCCTGCTGGCGGACGAGCGTTTCCGCCTTAAGGACGAAAACGGGTCTCCCGCCCACGCCTGCTACGCCAAGCCCGTCACAATAGGCAACGACTGCTGGCTGGGCGCCAACGTGGTGGTATGCCCAGGCGTGACCATAGGCGACAGGTGCGTGATCGGCGCTGGCAGCGTGGTGACGCGGGACATTCCTTCCGATTCTTTTGCCGCGGGCGTGCCCTGCCGGGTCATCCGTCCCATAACCAAAGAAGATTCGATGATCAACAAGCCCGAGCTGCTGGGCGGCTACAGCCTGTTGGATAAGTAAAACTGCCGGGAGGATAAAGCCATGCGTCCCGTACTTACCGCAAGCCAGATGCGCCGGGCGGAGAAGGCGCTGTTCGACACGGGCGTGTCCTCATACTCGCTTATGGAAAAAGCGGGTCACGCCCTGGCTCAGCAGGCGCTGAAGCTCCTGCAGCCCGGCGAGACAGCCGTGTTCGCCTGCGGCAGCGGCGGCAACGGCGGAGACGGCTATGCGGCCGCGAGGTTTTTGAGCCATATGGGCGTCCGCGCGGTGGCGCTGAGCGTGTATCCCCCGTCTTCCGCCGACTGTTTAAAGAATCATGACCTGGCGAAAAGCGCCGTGTTTTCCGTGTGCGGCATTTCCGCGCTGGACAGCCTGCCCCGCCCCGGGCTGTGGGTGGACTGCGTGTTCGGCATCGGCCTTAACCGAGCTCCGGACGAAAACGCGCTGAACGTCTTCCGCCGCATGAATGCGGACAGAGAAAAGGGCAGCCGCGTGCTGTGCTGCGACATCCCCTCCGCCCTGAACGCGGACACGGGCGACTATTACCCCGACTGTCCCCGCGCGGACGTGACCCTGACCTTCCAGTTCCGCAAGGCGGGCCAGCTGCTTGGCAGAGGCAGGGACGTGTGCGGGCAGCTGGAAGTCGCAGACATAGGCATCCCGGACATATACGCCCCTGCCGACTGCGCGCTTCTTACGGAGGACAGCGACGTAAAGGCCGCTCTGCCCCGCCGCCTGCCCGCTGCGCACAAAAACGATTTCGGGCATCTGCTGATATTCGCGGGCTCAAAAGGCATGGCGGGCGCGGCATCCATGTGCGCCATGAGCGCGTCCGGAAGCGGCGCGGGTCTGGTGACCGTAGCCTGCGCGGAGTCCTGCCTTAATATAGTTCAGACCCTCGCCCCCACCGCCATGTGCCTGCCTCTGCCCGAGACCGACGGGATGATAAGCGATTCCGCCTGTGAAAAGCTTTCGGGCGCGCTGACCGGCAAGACCGCGTTTGCCGCGGGTCCGGGGCTTGGGCGCGGCGCCTCCAAACAGTGTCTGCGCTTGCTGCTGGAAAGCGGCCTTAAGGGTGTACTCGACGCGGACGCGCTGAACATCATTTCCGCCGACAACGAACTTAAGGCTATGCTGCGCGAACGCCACGCCGTCACTCCCCATCCCGGCGAAGCGGGACGGCTGGCCGGGCAGACGGGACTTTCACAAACGGAGTACGCCGAAATAATACACAGACTCGGCTGCGCCGCGCTCGTAAAGGGCGCAGGCAGCGTCATAAAAGGCAAGGGTCTGCATATCGTGTCCGGCGGCGCTTCGGGAATGGCCAAAGGCGGCAGCGGCGACGTGCTGACCGGCATAGTCGGCGCGCTGCTGGCTCAGGGGCTCGATCCCGAGACCGCGCTGTGGGCGGGCGCCCATATCCACGCCGCGGCGGGCAGGCTCGCCTCGGAGGAACTGGGCGACACTTCCATGATCCCCACGGACATCATCGCCCGGCTTCCCAACGCATTCAAACATGTATACGCTGAAGGAATTGTCTGACCTGTTAAGGCGGCTGGTGCCCCGGGAAGCGTTCGTAAGGCTTGACAGGGGAAAATCGCTGTTCGTGAGCGACTGGCCGCTGCGCTGCCCCGGGTTCACCCTTGAAAAAACTGAGTTCACGGTCGAGATCCGTGACGGGCTCGCCCGCATAACTCCACGTTTTGCCGACGCGCCGGAAACGCTGAAAAGCGATCTGCTCGAGATATACAAGACACCGGAACTTACGGATAAGCGGCTCAGGCAGCGCCTCGCGCTGGCGCTCAGGCTGGGCAGAACGGATGAAAGCGCGTATTTGGAACAATTACTGCATCATATGGAGGCCGCGCATGAAGATCAAATGGCTGGGACACGCCTGCTTTAAGCTCACCTGCTCTGGCGGGGAGACCCTTATCACCGACCCCTTCGACCCCAGCGTGGGCTACGGGGAACTGAATGAGACGGCGGATATACTGACCGTGAGCCACGGGCATCACGACCACTGCTTTACCCAAGCCGTTGGCGGTGCGAAGCTCACGGTGGACAGTGCCGGCGAATACAGCTGCGGCAGCGTGAGGATAACCGCCGTCCCCTGTTTCCACGACGACTGCAAAGGCGCCAAGCGCGGCAGCAACCTTATCGTAAAGATACAGGCGGACGGTCAGACCGCCGTGCACCTGGGCGACCTGGGCCACATGCCCGACGCGGCGCAGCTCGAATTCATCAAAGGCGCCGACGCGCTTCTGATACCCATCGGCGGCTTCTACACCATAGACACTAAGACCGCGCTGGAGATAATCGAGCTTGCCCGGCCCCGCAGCGCCGTGGCCATGCACTTCAGCAACGCGCTGTGCCGCTTCCCCATCTCCGGCGCCGAGGAATTCATCGCTGACACAAGCGCCAAAATGATAAAGGGAGAAGTAGATATTTCCTCGCTTCCCCCGTACGCAGTGTTCGATTTTCAGGCTGAATAAGCCGCTCTAAAACGCCATTTCGCTCAGCGCCCGGGCCAGTTCCCGGGCGTTTTCGTCGCCTTCGGCAAGCGCAGACACGACAGCGTCCCTGCCAAAGGGCTTATTTATAAGCAGAGGGTATATCCTCTCCGCTACTTCGGTATCCAGGCTGTCCGTAAACAGACCAAAGTCTGTTATTCTGCCCTCTTTTACCTTGAAGCACAGCCGTGCAAGACCCCACGAGAGCCTGGTCTCCAGCTGCGCGTCGTAGGCGGGCGTCTGGCCGTAGAGCCACTCCTCCGAGAAATGCTTGCTGAAAAGGCTGTCTATCTCGTCCTCGTGCCCGGCGAGCAGCGAAACGTCTTCCGCTTTGCCGTACACCGCCTCAAACTCCCGTATTATGGCCTCTTTCAGCCTCCCGACAGTTATGTCGGGGGCTTTTTCTTTCAGATTGCCCACGCGGGATCGCACGGACTTTATCCCCTTCGCCTCAAGCTTAAGGGGTGAAGGCGTGAGATATTTCGAGAACACGCTGAGGTCCGCGTCCACCAGCAGCGTGCCGTGGCGCATATGGTTTAAGCCTCTTTTTGCGAAGGCGTTGCCGGAGATCTTGAGCCCGTCCAGGCAGATGTCGTTCCGTCCTGTGACTTCGGCTTCCAGCCCCAGCGCCTTCAGCGCTCCAAGTATTATGCGCGTCTGTCTGCCTTCGTCGTACACGCTCTCGTGCGCCAGGAAGGAATAATTAAGGTTGCCCTCGTCGTGATACACCGCGCCGCCCCCCGACACGCGGCGCGCCAGTATGACCCCGTCCCTCTTCAGGCGGCTTATGTCGCACTCCAGGTACGGGTTCTGGTTGCGCCCTATGATCACGGACGGGCGGTTTATGTAGAAGAAGAGTAAAATCTGCCCCGGGGGCAGAGCGTTCAGGAAAAACTCGTCCAGGGCGAGATTCTCCCTCGCGTCCGTTCCCGGGGCTGTATAGATCAGTGACACTTAAACGCCGGCCTTTGCCCTGCGGATCATTTCCACGTCGGAGGGCTGGGTCTCGTTCACGTACCCCGGCAGGGGCACGATGCGGGTGTGGATCGCGTCGATGATCCACTTGGGCTGCGGGAAGAAGTAGCCGTCGAACTCGAAGGGCGGGGTGATCCAGTTGCGGGCGCCTACCACCACGCAGGGCGCGTCCAGATAGTCGAACGCCAGCTCGGTGATGTTGGCCGCAACGTCGTTTAAGAAGCTGCCCCTCTGGCACGCGTCGGACACCAGCACCACGCGTCCGGTCTTTTTCACGGACTCGATGATGCGCTCGTAGTTCATCGGCACCAGGGAGTGCAGGTTGATGACCTCGGCCTCCATGCCGTACTTTTCCTTCAGTTCCTTGGCCGCGTCCATGGCCCTGTACAGCGCCGCGCCCACGGTCAGGACGGTCACGTCCTTGCCTTCCTGGATCACGTTCACGTCGCCGATCTCGATGGAGTACTTCTCCTTGGGCACGCCGCCCTCGTGGAACATTTCGCCCATGTCGTAGATCCTTTGGCTCTCAAAGAACACCACGGGGTCCGTGCCGTCCAGAGCGGTCTGCATCAAGCCCTTGGCCTCCCAGGGAGTGGCGGGGAAGCAGACTTTAAGTCCGGGGATGTGGGCGCACAGGCTGGTCCAGTCCTGAGAGTGCTGGGCGCCGTACTTGCTGCCCACGGACACGCGCAGGATCACGGGCATCTTGAGGATGCCGGCGCTCATGGCCTGCCACTTGGACATCTGGTTGAATATCTCGTCGCCCGCGCGGCCGATAAAGTCCGCGTACATGAGCTCTACCACCGCTCTGCCTCCGCACATGGCGTAACCCACCGCGCTGCCCACTATGCAGGCTTCGCTGATGGGGGCGTTGAACAGGCGGGAGTGCGGGAGCACGTCAGGCAGTCCGCGGTACACGGCGAACGCACCGCCCCAGTCCCTTACGTCCTCGCCGTAGGCAACCAGGGTGGAATCCTCGTAGAACTTGTCGATCAGGGGCTCGAAGATGGCGTCCCTGATGTTGAATGTCTTCATCTTGCTCACGGGCTTGCCGGTCTCGTCGAAGGCGGAACGGCTCTTGCCCGCGATCTGCTGCACGCGGGGGCACTCCTCCTTGGGAGCCAGCACGCGGCTTTCCTGATCGCCGAAGCTGTTGACCTTTTCGTTGGAGAACATCAGGCGCTCCACCACCATGGGATCGGCGGTCATGTCGGCGTAGGGGCTGAACTCCTTGTCCGCGGCGTGACGGCAGATGTTGGTCATGCGCTCCTTGGTCTCGGCCAGGATCTCCTCGAACTTGTCGTCCTTGGCGACGCCGGCTTCCACCAGGTTCTGGCGGTAGGTGATGATGGGATCCACGGCCATCCAGTCGTTGATCTCGTCCTTCTCGCGGTAGGCGTTCTGGTCGGACACGCTGTGGCCGCAGAAGCGGTAAGTAAGGGTATCCAGCAGCACGGGGCCGTCGCCGCTCTTGAGGATCTCCAGCTTCCTGCGCATGGCGTCGATGACCGCAAGGGGATTGAAGCCGTCCACGCGCTCGGAATGCATCTGGTTGGGAGTGAAGCCCGCGCCCAGCCTGGCCAGCATGTCGTAGGCCATGGTCTCGCCCTTGGTCTGGCCGCCCATGCCGTAGCCGTTGTTGAAGATGTTGAACAGGATGGGCAGGCCGCTCACGTCACGGCCGTCGTCGCCCCACAGGGTGTGGAACTGGTCCATGCAGGCGAAGTTCAGCGCTTCCAGCACGGGGCCGCAGCCCAGGGAGCCGTCGCCGATGTTGCAGACCACGAAGCCCTTTTTGTCGTTGCACTTCTTGTACAGCGCCGCGCCGGTGGCGATGGGAGCGCTGCCGCCCACGATGGCATTGTTGGGATACACGCCGAAGGGCAGGAAGAAGGCGTGCATGCTGCCGCCCAGACCCATGTGGAAGCCGGTCTTGCGGGCGAAGATCTCGGAAAGTGTGCCGTAAAGGATGAAGCGGATGGCCAGCTCCTTGACGCTGTCGGTCTTGCCCATCTTCTCAACGGCCCTCAGAGTCGCGCCGCCCAGGAAGCTTTCCATTATCTTGAGCAGTTCCTCGTCGGACAGCTTCTGGATGGAGGACAGCGCCTTGGCCAGTATCTCGGAATGGCTCCTGTGGGAACCGAACTGATAATCATTGGGGGTCATCAGATAAGCCTGGCCCACGCATGCGGCCTCCTGGCCCACGGACAGGTGGGCGGGGCCGGGATAGGTGGTCTCCACGCCGTTGTACACCTTCTGGGTCTTGATGGAGGTGAGCATGCTCTCGAACTCGCGCAGGATGGTGATGTCGCGGTAGATG
>JAGCIC010000201.1 GCA_017648805.1 Clostridia bacterium | reverse complement strand
AGGGAAAGGCCCTTGACCCTTTGAGCGCCCCACTCCGGCGATATCTTCGACGGGTGTATCCCCCACAGCTTTTCCGTATAGTCCTCAAAGAACATCTGGTACAGGACCTTGCCGAAACGGTTTATGTAGAAGTCCTCCAGGGACTTTTCCTCCCGCTTGAACAGCACGGCTTTGATATAGCTGAAGCCCACCGCGACGGTGGTGCCCAGGCCCATGTTCTTTATCGTATCGAGTTTCAGCGAAACGGGATAATCAAAGAACCTGGAGTTGAAGAATATGCGCGAAAGGCGGTTCCTTCTCAACATCACCCGGTCGGTCTTTTCCGGGTCGGGCCCGCCGGGCGTCACGGTGGACGTCCTGCCCAGCGCCAGATCGTCCCGGGGCAGCGCTCCCTGGGTGGGGAGCATCTTTTCCCACCAGGCGTTCACTTCGGGCACTTTCGAGAAGAAGCGGTGGCCGCCCATGTCCATGCGGTTGCCGTTATGGTTGACCGTGCGGGAGATCCCGCCGAAGCATCCGCTTTCCTCGAACACGGTGACTTCGTACTCGCCGGACCTGTCAAGCAGCTCGTAGGCGGCAGTGAGCCCCGCGGGGCCGGCGCCGATTATCAGTACTTTTTTCATCGGTTTTCTGCGTTCCTTTCATGTTTTTTGCCCAGCAGCAGGAACAGGGACGGGGCCAGAAGGAAAGTGTAATGGAAAAGCCTGGCGCTGTCCGTGGATCCGCTCAAGAGCAGGGCGGTCCCGAAATTGTACGTGAACACCGGAAGCACGAGGAATATCCTTTTCCAGCTTTCAAAGCGGTCTAACCGGAACCGGGCGAGGATAAGCACGATCAGCGCCAGGTGCACCGCCCCCGCGTAGCTGAACAACCACGGCAGCATGGTCGCCGTGACCCTGGAGACAAACGCGTTCAGCCTCTGCAGTGAGGGGATCCCGCGGAGCTTTATGCCAAAGGGGTTGCGGGTCATTCGGGGTATCGAGGTGTAGGCGAAATCGTCGCTTACGGAATACACCACGTCCGTCAGTTTGATCAGCCCCTTGAGCGACACGACGGGCGACTGTTTAACGCACCTCCAGGCCATTTCCAGCACCCTGCGTGCGCCGTATTCGTCCGGCACCGAGCTGTCGAAGCGTTCGTCCCATTTGACGCCGTTAAATATGCCGGGCTGATACTTTTCCTCCCACAGCTCTTTGGGCGCGACCCGGTAGGCGAACTCAAGTATGTCTTCGTCGAGGGCTTCGGGGGAATAGGTGACCGCAGAGCCTATGACCGTCATCGGCAGGCCCAGTGTCTCCACCGCGGGGCGGTCGGCCGGCGCCACGTTAAGTGCGGAGTACAGCGGCTTTTTGATGCCGAACACCAGGGCTATGGCGCACAGGCAGATGACGAACAGGCGCTTCCAGCCGATAAAGAAGGCCGCGGCGAACAGCAGGGGCACTGTGAACAGCGGGGCGTTGTGCCTGAACAGGCCGGTCAGCGCCAGGACTGTCGCAAACGCGGCGGTGTTCGCGGGACGCCTTATCCACGCGCCGCCGCTGTAATATATGCGCACCGTGTAGGCAGTGAGCAGCAGCGCGCCGATTGCGAAAGCCACGTCCTTCCAGGGAAACATGGCGATATTGCCGGTCTGGGGATTGAGCATTATGAACGCCATGGTGATGAACGCCCGGCGCGTGCCCGCGCAGTCCTTTATCACCAGAAGGGAATAGCCGATAACGGCGGAAAACACGAGGATCTGGAACAGTATTATCGAGCCTGTCCAGCCGCCCGTGAGCAGCAGGGGCAGCTTGATGAACAGAAGCGTATGTACGGCGGGGTGCCAGTCGTTATATGTGTTTGTCACCGCCTGCGCGTACTGGTCTACGGAATCGGTGGAAAACGCCGCAGGGTAGTACACGATGTACCTGCACAGGAAGATCAGCAGCGGCAGGGCAAAGAACAGCGCGCGAAGCGCTGTTTCATTGGCGGCGGAGGACTTGAACTCGGAGCCTTTCGGACGATCATATGCGTCCAGCCTGCGTACCGCCCTGAGCGCCGCCGGGCAGAACGCGGCGCACAGCAGGCAGATGACGAAAAACCATCTGGCGAAGAACCTGAGGCTGTTCCCGGTTGTGAAAGCGAAAGCGGAAAAGATGAATACGCAGTACAGTATGAGCAGCAGTCCGTTCGCGCCCTCTATGTACCGCCACAGCCTTCTAAACACGGATCTCAGAAAAAACACCCCGTCTTTCCGCCCGACGGCGACAGTTATTCTGACTTGGTCATATCATAACATTCTACAGTCCGCGGTACGAGAAATCAATACAGTTAATGAAATTGTATAAAAGAAGAAATAAACGCCGGAGCGGGATTCAGGCCCCGGGCACATCGCTTTTATCGGCGTCCTTGAGCAGCATGAGCGCGAGCACGGGCATCAGCGGGAAGGTGCAGTAGAAGAACCTGGACGAGTCTCCCGCAGTGGTGAGCAGAAGCATCGTGCCGAAGTTATGGCAGAATACGGGCAGCAAAACGCAAAGCCGTTTGAGCGCGCCTTTCCGCCTGAAATCCAGGCGGGCGAGGGCAAGCCCTATCAGCGCCAGATGCATCGCGCCCGTGTACAAAAACAGGTGGGGGAACATAAGGTTGAGTCCCGCCGAAGCCAGTATGTTCAGCTTCTGAAGCGCGGGAACGCCGCCGGGAGTCACGCCGTAGGAGTTGGAATTCAAACGGGGCACCGCCATATAGATGTGGTCGCCCGAAAGGGTGTAGACCGGCTCGGTAAGCTTTATCAGCCCCTTTAACGAGGCGATCGGCGCGCGCTTTATGCAGTTAAGGGCGATTTTGATGACCTTGAATGGGCCGTACTCCTCTATCACGTCGAGATTTGTGAGGCGGTTCCACTTGACGTTGTCAAAGTCTCCGTAGGCGGGAATGAGCTGCCCGACGTCCAGGTTTTTCGGCAGGTAGGAAACGGATACGTCGCTGTCGGCAAACCTTTGCTCCCACACCTCTTTGGGCGCCACGGCGTATGCGAAATCCAGGGTCTCGCCGTCAAGCCGCTCCGGGGAATAGGTGACCGCCGCACCGATCACCGTCATGGGCAGCCCCAGCATCTCCACCTGTCTCCTGTCGGGGGAGGTGACGTCAAAGCACGAGTACAGAGGCACCTTCACGGCAAAAACCGTGACGACGAAGCACAGCGCCGCCGCCGCTGTCCGCTTAAAGCCCGCAAACAGCAGAACCACGAGCAGCATTGGCAGGGTGAAGAGCACCGCGTTGTGCCTTACAAGGGAGGTTATTCCAAGCAGCAGCCCCAGCATGATGATATTCAGAGGCTTTCTGAGCCAGTCTCCCCGGGTAAAACAGATCTTCAGCGCGAAGACCCCGAGCATGACTGCGCCCATGGCGAAGGTCACGTCCTTCCAGGGGTACAGCGCCATGTTTGTGGTCTGGGGATTGAGCATTATGAAGGCGAAGGCGAAAAGCGCGTATTTCGTTCCCGCGTACGTTCTCAGGGTAAGCGCGATATAGGCGATCACAAGTGAAAACGCGGTGATCTGGAACAGGATTATGGAGCCTGTCCAGCCCCCCGTGAGAGCGAGGGGCAGCTTGAAGGCGATCAGGGTGTGGATCACGGGGTTCCAGTCATTATAGCTGCCCGCGACCGCCTGACTGTACTGGTCGAAGGAGTCGGGAGAGAAGGCGGCGGGGTAATATATTATGTATTTGATGAAAAACAGTGCGAAGGCGGCGAGAAAGAATGCCGCGCCGCATCTGAGCTTTTCCCGGCGGGACCCGGACGGAGGAACAAGCCTTCCGGCGTCAAGGCGTCTTAAGCGCCTTAGTATCCACGGGCAGATGGCAAGACAGGCGAGGACTATTAGAAAAAACCATCTCGCGAAGAAAAGCACGCTGTTTTCCGCGGCGAAGGCGGAGGCGGCGAGGGGGATAAACGCGCACAGAGAGAACACGAGCCCCTTCCAGCCCTCCAGATATGTCCACAGCCGTTTCACAGTGTTTTTCATAAAGCCGCTCCTTGACAAGCCGTCCCGCTTTTAAGATGGGGAACGGCGGAAAATCGGCAAACGGGAGTCTCCGCCCGGGAACCCCGCATATTACGTTTCTGCCTTGTTTCATTATTTTACAGGCCGCGGGCGGAGAAATCAATACCGTTTGCCGAAATAAAAGGATAAACGGCGCTGATCCCAGGGAGATGAAGACTGTCATAGACGCATGATTGTATTTGTATACAACATTATCTTGCAAGGATGCGTTTTATAGTGCTATAATCTGACAGACAAAACACATAAACATTCACTTGAATTTCAGGAGTACAGCTATGAAACGTTTGGCAATAACTCTTTTTTTAACGGCTGTCATTTTTACGGCGATGCCTCTCACTGCGCATGCTGGCATTTGGGACAGCATTAAGGGTGCGGCTTCTGATGTCTGGGACTGGACGAGTGAAACAGCCGAGGACGCATGGAATTGGACGAGTGAGGCTGCTACAGACGCATGGGACTGGACGAGCGGCGCGGCAACTGATGCATGGGACTGGACGACCGGAGCAGCGGCAGACACCTGGGAGTGGGCAAATGCTGTTGCGAATGATGTCTGGGATTGGACCAACAGCACAGCGGTCGATTCGTGGAATTCGGTAGCCGATTTCTTTACTCCGCCTTCTCACGAGGGCAACCCGAACATACTGCCTGAACCGGAACTGCCTGAAGGTACTCAGAAAATGTACGTGGGTTACAGGGCAAAACGCGTACAGGACAGCAAGGGATACAGTAACGGCGTGGATATCACGAAAGATGACCCGCACTTCGGCTGGGACCTGGGCAAGTTTTACATCAGCGGGTTTACGCGCGTGATGCCAATCGATGACAAATCCTTCATGTTTCTCAAAACAGTGGGCGACAATGT
>JAGCIC010000200.1 GCA_017648805.1 Clostridia bacterium | reverse complement strand
GGGGATCCGTGCTATTACCTGGATCTGTGCGGACTTGCCGGAGGCGGCGACATCTGCGTGAGCGGCGCCGAAGAGATGGGTCTGGACGCCTTCCTTGCGGGTCTGGATGCCTTTATGGATGCCGCAATGCGCGCCGGATTCACCGTGTCGTACCATCCCACGAAGCGGGACTTTGATGCGGCGCTGGAGCTGATAATGCGGCGTTACGGTGAACTGCGCCTCACCCTCGACGTGTGCCAGGCGCATGACGCGGGGGTGTCCGTTTCTCAGATCGCCGGAAGATATGCCGGCAGGATAGACACCGTGCACTTTAAGAACAGGGACCCGGGCGGCGCGCTGTGCCCGGTGGGGCAGGGCGTCATAGACTTTGAGGGCGCCGCCCTCGCCTGCCAAAGGGCGGGCGCCGTCACCCTGCTGGCGGAACAGGAACAGTGGCGGGACGCGTTTGGAGAACTGAGCCTGGGATTCGAGTACACGAAGCGTCTGGCGGAGAAGTACCGGTGATGAGCCGCAGGATCGTAGTATACGATACGTCAGACTTTTCTGTTGCAGACGAATACTACTCCGGCCAAAGCATTATCATACCTTACGTCATCGAGTTTGATGAAGACGGGACATGCTATGTCTTATGTTCGGTGCAATATGATGAGACACAAATTTCGGAAGTTGGCATACTAAATAATGGTGTAATCACGGATAGAAGACGCATCAGCGATGAATGGCTCACAGTTCTGGAATACTTCAATTATAAAGCCAGTGGGAACACCCCAAAGGTATATGATATGTTATACAGGTTTACACCATATATGCCGGATGATTATCAGGACCGATAACTCTGAAAAGAATGCATGAGACGGGGCATATGTAAATCAGGTCGCGCTGCATACTGAACCGTTTTGTATACCTTGTCCTCGCCCGGCTCTTTTGAATACAAATGGGATGCGATTCGGGTAAACGGTAAAGTATATTAGACGTTTTGATACCGGTTCCGCATCACACTGCCAGAAATTTAAGAGGCATCCGCTTTTGCGGGTGCCTCTTTCGTATCGTTTGGGTTTATAACCGTATCTCCAGCCCATCGGTGGCGATCACGGTGGGAATATCGGGCTCCAGGGCGCGCTTTAACTGCCAGCAGGCGGCGGTCTGAGAGCGGTTGTAGTGATTGATGCAGAACAGTTTGGGCGGGTGTGCCCTTAAGGGTTCCAGGTACTGCATCACGTCGAAATGGGCGCCCTCCGCCACCGCCAGGTCTATGCCGTCTTTGGTCAGGAAGCGGGCGAAATCCGCAATGGGACCGTCTTTGTGCTTCATGTCCCCGGTGAACAGCGCGGTCTTGCCCTCCGCTTCGATAAGGAAGGCGTAGGCGTTTTCCATGTGGCCGGTGGGCAGGGCGGTCACCTTTACCGCGCCGTCGTCATAGATCTCGCCCTCGCGCACCGGGGCGAAGCGCAGGGATCCCCTTAAGCCGCCGCAGGTGGTTCCGATCCAGCCCTTAAGCGCCTCCAGCGTGCGCATGTCGGGCAGGAGGATCAGGGGATCGGCGTCCTTAAAGTACCAGGAGCAGATGTCCGCGAAGGGGACCAGGCCGTTCACGTGGTCCCCGTGGGGGTGGGTGACGAACACGGCGGTGATGTCATTGGGGGAGAGGCCCCGGTCGATCAGTTCCGGCACGGGATCCGCGCCTATGTCGATAAGGTAATACCTGCCTGCCGCCTCCAGCATTATGCAGGAGCATTTGCGGTTGGGCTCGGGCACTCCGTGGCTCGCGCCGAAAAACGTGACTTTCACTGCGCTTCCTCCCCGTTTTTGTTATTTTCAGTCGATATAGTACATCCCGTCGTCAGTGACCAGCAGGCCCTGATAAATCTCGATGCCGCCCAGGTATTTGCCGTCCTCCCCGTAGAAGCCGAACACGTATGTGCCGCCCGTGACCATGGTGGAGTTGGCCTTGCCCGTCACTTTGCCGTCCAGCACCGCAAGGATCACGCCTTTGCCGGGGTCTTCGATCTCGCGGGGGCCCGCCTCGCAGTCCATATAGCTCGCTTTGACCGCCGCGCTTATTATGAGCTCGGGGTCCAGCCCCAGGAATTCGTACACGGGCACGGGCGTAAAGCCCGCGGGACCCATCGTGCCGCCGTAGCAGGTCACCTTCGGGAACAGCTGCCTTAAGCGCACATACAGCGCTTGGGCGTCGGGAGAAGTGTTTTCGTACACGTCGTCGCCGGAAGAGGCCAGTTTGACCGCCTTCGCGCTGCCGTCACTGCCGTAGGTCACCGCCCAGCTCGTCTCGGTGCCCGCGTCGTTTGCGGCGGGGTAGGACTTGCCTTCCTGAGGTTCCGTGGAATAGATGAGGCTCTTCAGCTCGAACAGCTCGTCGGAGCTCAGCCTGCCCGCCCTGTCCTTAAGATGGGTGGTGCGCAGAAACTCCAGCTGCGCTTCGGCGCCGTAGGGCCATGCCAGCCTGGACGCGCTGCCGTTTAACGTCCACAGATCGCCCTTTTCGTCCACGCAGCCTACCTCTATCCTGTCGCCCCAGCCCATCTGCTGGTAAACGGTGTAAAGTATGATCCTTGGATCGCTCTCGGCGTGAGCGAGGGTTAAACACAGCGCCAGCATAAGCAGCGCGGTAATCAGTCTTTTCATTTTGCGTTCCTCCGTAATCGGTTTACGGGATATTTGACGGAGGAGCGCCCGCGTTTGTTCACGCGAAAAAAACAGCCCCGTCAGAGCTGTTTTTTGAGGGTCAGTATGTTCTGCCCGTCTTTGTACTCGTATGTGACTGCGTCCATCAGCTTCTTGGTCATGAATATGCCCAGGCCGCCTATGCCCCTTTCCTCCGCGCTCAGGGTCACGTCCGGGTCGGCCTTGGCCAGGGGATCGTAGGGGATGCCCCGGTCAATGAAAGTGATCTCGGCCGTCTTGGGCTCGCCGGAGATGCCTATCATCACCGTGGCGCTGCCCTCGCCGTCCGGGTAGGCGTAGGAAGCGATGTTCACGAATATCTCTTCCGCGGCCACGCACGTCTGCATCTGCGCCTTGAGGGGGCAGTCCGCCTGTTCCAGCTCCGCCTCTATAAAGCCCAGCACTTCGGCCAGGTTTTCCCTGACAGCCTTTACCGTGATCTCTTTCATGCGGTCTCCACCTTTGAAGCTGCTCCCCTGTACTCCAGGCAGAGCATGGTCAGATCGTCGAACTGCTCCGCGTCCTTCACAAAGCCGTCCACGTCCGCCCGTACGTTTTTAAGTATGGCTTCCGGCGACGCGCCGGGGTCCCTGTTTAGCGCGTCCAGCATGCGGTCCGGCCCGAACAGCTGCTTGGAGG
Organism: Clostridia bacterium; assembly: GCA_017648805.1. The sequence goes on along the minus strand of JAGCIC010000200.1, from coordinate 349 downwards.
CGTCCGTGGCCTCGGGCACGCCGTCGGTATACAGGAACAGCCGGCTGCCGGGCTCCAGACGGAGCTCGTACTCCTTGTATTTCATGAACGCAAGGCCGCCCATCACGAAGCCGTGGGTGTCTTTGTACAACTCGAAAGCGCCGTCCGCCTTCCTGATTGCGGGATACTCGTGCCCGGCGTTGGCGCAGGTGAGCCGGCCGGTGGATATCTCGAGTATGCCCAGCCACACGGTCACGAACATTTCTTCCCGGTTATGCTTGCATATGGAGGCGTTGGCGTCGGTGAGGATACGGGCGGGGGACTTGCCCATCATTGCGTTGTTGGCCAGTATGATCTTGGAGGCCATCAT
>JAGCIC010000199.1 GCA_017648805.1 Clostridia bacterium | reverse complement strand
AGCCGGGACTCCATTTCCGCCCTGGCTGAGCTGCGCCCCGATACGGCGCGGGTGATCCGTGCCGGAAGCGAGACCGTGGTGCCCGCCGAGACGGTGCAGGTGGGCGAGGTGATAGTGCTGCTGCCGGGCGAAAGGGTGCCCCTGGACGCGGAGATCGTCTCAGGCTCCACCACCGTCGACACCTCGTCCCTTACGGGCGAAAGCCTGCCCAGGGACCGGAAGGCGGGGGACGAGATATTCTCCTCCTGCGTGAACCTGACGGGTCGGGTGGAGGCGCGGGTGATCGCGCCACAGGAAGACAGCGCCGTGACCCGCATACTCAACATGACCAGGGAAGCTTCCGAAAGGAAGAGCAAAAGCGAAAACTTCATCCGCCGCTTTGCCAAGGTGTATACCCCCGCGGTGTTCGCTCTGGCGGTGCTGGTGGCGATAGTGCCGTCCCTTATAACGGGCGACTGGGCCACCTGGGTGCACAGGGCGCTGGTGTTCCTGACCGTGTCCTGCCCCTGCGCGCTGGTGGTGAGCGTGCCGCTGACCTTCTTCTGCGGCATCGGCGCGGCGTCCCGCAACGGGGTGCTGGTAAAGGGCAGCGCGGAACTGGAAAAACTGGCGCAGGCAGAGATCTGCGCGTTTGACAAGACGGGCACGCTGACTACGGGCGGCTTCACCGTGAGCAGGATAGACCCGGCGGATATAAGCGAGACCGAACTGGTCAGGCTGGCCGCGGCGGCGGAACGGTTCTCTAACCATCCCGTGGCCCGGGCGGTGGCGGGACTCATAAGCGAGTATCCCGAAAGCAGCCTTATCGAGGAACGGCCCGGCATGGGCGTGGCAGCGCTGGTGGAAGGCAGGCGCGTGCTGGCGGGCAACCTGCGGCTTATGAAAAGCGAGGGCGTGGAGGTCGCTTCCGCGGACGGCAGCGTGCTGGTGGCGGCGGACGGCAGGTTCATAGGCAGCATACAGGTGGCGGACGACTTAAAGCCATCCGCAGCCGGGGCGGTGAGCGAGCTTAAGCGAATGGGCATAAAGAAGGCCGTGATGCTTTCCGGCGACAAGCGGGCCGCGGCGGAAGAAGTGGGCCGCGCTGCGGGGCTGGACGGCGTGGTGCCGGAACTGCTGCCCGAAGGCAAGGTGGAAAAACTGAGGGAGATCTCGAAACAGGGCAGGACCCTGTACACCGGCGACGGCATAAACGACGCGCCCGTGCTGGCGGAGGCGTTTGTGGGCGCGGCCATGGGCGGCCTGGGCAGCGACGCCGCGATAGAGACCGCCGACGTGATCATAATGGACGACGACTTAAACCGCCTGCCCTCCGCCCTGGGCATCGCCCGCAGGACGGTAAGGATAGCCAAGGAAAACATAGTCATTTCCCTAGCGGTCAAGTTCCTGATACTGATACTGGGGCTGTTCATCACCATCCCGATGTATCTGGCGGTGATAGGGGACGTGGGCATGCTGCTGATCGCCACGCTGAACGCGCTGAGGGCCTTAAGCGTCCGAACGGAATGAACCGGCGGTGCTTTCCGGCAGGACGGGGCTCCGCGCACTAATGGGCGGGGCAGAACGTTCCGACGGACTCTCATGAGCAGGTGACCGCGATAAAAAGCAGCCTTTCCACGGGGAAGGCTGCTTTTCCCGGCTTTCGCAGCTGATCGCAGTTCACTTCTCTGATTTTCGGGCTTGTTTTACGGCCCGATTTTTGTTATAATCATAATATGGATAAAAAGAGCACTTCCGTGGGCAAATACGTGGCGGTGGCCCGGGCGCTGATGTGGCTGACGGAGCTGGCAGTAAGCGTGGCCGCGCCGCTGATGCTGTTCGTATACGGTGCCGTATGGGCGAGGAACAGATGGCACCTGGGAGTGTGGATAATAATCGTCGGGGCGGCGCTGGGGCTGTACAGCGCGTTTGCGGCGCTCAAGGCGTCCTTTACCGCGATGGGGCTTCTGAACAGGACCAAAGCCGACAGGGACAAGACGAACTTCAATTCTCACGACTGACGCGGGAGGCGCAATGGATTCCCGGAAACTGGTACTCAAAGAGACGCTATACATATTCCTGGGAGAGCTGGTCCTGACGGCGCTTATGCTGGGCGTGTTCGCCCTGATTGGCCGCTTTGACAGCAAGGTGATCCTGGGCGGCGCGGCGGGCGCGGTGCTGGCCACACTGAACTTCTTCTTCATGGCGGTGGGCGCCATGAGCGCCGCGGACAAGGCGGAGGAACAGGACGTGAAGGGCGGCAAAAGCGTGATCCGCCTGTCCTACATCATCCGCCTGCTGGTACTGGCGGGGCTGCTGTTCGCGTTTTACAAAAGCGGGCTGGCCGATCCCTTCGCGCTGGTGATACCGCTTCTGTTCGTGCGGCTGATACTTATGCTGATGAGCTTTTTCGGAAAGGGGGACAAACAGTGAACGTACAGGTCACGGGCCCGTATATTTACTATACGATCCCCGTACTGGGAGGCATAAACATAACCCAGACCACGATATCCTGCCTGGTGGTGACGATCATACTGGCCGCCGCCATGATAAGCATAGGCAAAAGCCTCAGGACCCGCCCGGAGGGCAAGCAGGCGCTGGCGGAAAAGGGCGTGCTGCTGATAAGGAACATGGTGGTGGACTCCATGGGCGAGCACAACGCTCACTGGACGCCGTTCATACTGACCATATTCCTGTTCTCCATCTGCGGCTCGCTGATAGGCATGACGGGCTTTTTAAGGTCCGTCACGGCGGATCTGAGCTGCACGCTGGCATGGGCGCTCACGGTCACGGGCATTATCTGGTACAACAACATAAAGCGCGACGGATTTTTCGGCTGGCTCAAGGGCTTTACCCAGCCTATCGCCGTCATGACGCCCATGAACATCATTTCCGAGATCGCCCAGCCCGTGTCCATGGCGTTCCGTCATTTCGGAAACATCGCGGGCGGTGGGGTAATAACCGGCATACTATACACGGCGCTCAGCATGTTTTCCGCGATAGTGCTCAAGCTGGTGGCTTCGGGCGGTTGGATCGCGGGCGCGTTTCTGGCGCTGGCAGGCATCCTGCTTGTCGTGCTTGGGCTCAAAAAGCGCAAAAAAGGCCGCACGATACTGGGCGGGGTGAGCCTGCTGGTGGGCGTGTTCGGCATACTGGAAGCCCTGGGGCTGCTCTCCGGAGTTCCGGTGCTGGCGCTGGGCATCCCGGCGGTGCTGAGCCTGTACTTCGACCTGTTCTCGGCGTTCGTGCAGGCGCTGGTGTTCAGCCTGCTCACGATGGTGT
>JAGCIC010000198.1 GCA_017648805.1 Clostridia bacterium | reverse complement strand
CCGGGGCGCAGTTTTCCAGCCTGTTTATAAGTCCGCCGTCGCACAGCAGCCCGCTTATGCTCACGGCGCTGACCCGGATGCTGCCTGCCTCGGCGCCGAGCACTGCCTGTTCGCCGTCCTTAAGCAGTTCCTCCTCTTCGGGCAGGTCGAGCATCCGCCCCAAACGGACGAACGCTTTCGCCTGCACGCTCTTGGCCGCTTCAAGCGCTGCGGCGGGAGCCAGCGTGTTTGCGGTATGCGCCGCTTCCTCGTTGCCCTCCGCGACTTCCCTGTCCCTGACGCCGGCCAGATAGATCACGCTGCCGGGCTTGACGGATGCGACAAAACCGCTCACGTCCTGCGCGCTGAAGCCCGAACCTATGCAGGCTTTCGCGCCCATGCGCTTGAGCGCTTTCAGGTCTTTCTCGTTGTCGCTGAGCACCGCGACGCTGACCCCGTTTATGATCAGCGACTGGGCGAGGCTGAGTGCCAGTTCCCCGCCGCCGATAATTGCGGTCCCGTCCGCTTTGAGCGCGTCTATGTCACTGATCTCGCCGCTGCCGGAGCTGACCGCGTCGCTCAGCGTCACCCTGTCAAGAGCGCCGTCGCTGTACACCTTGACCTCACAGCCCGCTTTGGCCGCCTCTATATACACGCTTTTGAACGCGGGAGACGCAGCGGTCTTGCGGGTGGTTATCACTTCATCTATGCGCCTTAAGCTTATCACCTTCGCGGCATCCAGGTACATGCCGTCTACCGGCAGGGAACCTATCCTTCTGTAGAGCTTGTCCACGTCCTCGTCCAGGAATGCGGCAGCCTCATGGCGCGCGCCGTCATCCAGCGTAGGCAGCGCTTTCACCAGTTTTATGCCCTCGGCGTCCGCCCCGATTATCAGGGCACGCTTCACCTGTTTTTCGCTTTTGGCGCCGTACATGATGTTATGGGTGAGCAGGAGCAGGTAGCGGGAGGTTATGACCAGCACCAGTCCGAAAACCCCCAGGAAGCCCAGCACATAGCGGGAATAGCCTATTGCGAATACGGCGTTTATACCCAGGTTAATGAGCGTCGCAAGCACGCAGGCGACAGCCAGTTTCGCCATGTCCTTGAGTTCCTCGTACATCCACATGACCCGGTACGCGCCCATCAGCCACAGCCATGCCACGTGGTTGGCTATGAACAGCGGCGCATATGGCGCGTAACGCCACACCCGGTCCCCGGCGTCTTTGATATACGACATCACCAGGCCGCCGCGCATCAGCTTCGCTATGTAAAGGCTGATCACCAGCAGCGCTATATCTATGGCAAGCAGCAGCCAGCGGCTGATATGTTTCGCGCCGTTTTGCTTCATTTTCCCACTCCCTTCAGCCATTCTCCCAGCGCCTTTTCGTCAAAACCGAACAGTACTTTGTTTCCGTCCCTGACGATGGGGGTCTTTATCAGCGCCGGGCTCTCCAGCAGTTCCTGCTCGATCACGTCTTCCAGGCTCAGCTGTCTCACATAATCCGCTTTTTCGCCCTTGGCTTTTGCGTCCACCAGCGCGGCGTATCCGCCCGCTTTTGAAGCGAACAGCTTAAGCTCCCGCGCGCCGGGCGCATGCCTTGTAAGATCCACTTCCTGCACGCTTATCCGCCTTTCCTTAAAAAAGCGGCGGATCTTCTGGGTATCGAAATCGTTTTTTCGAAAGTACAACTGTATGGCCATTCGTTGTCCCCCAAGCAGAACTATTCTACCGATTCTGTCTTGCGCTGTCAACCTTTGCCGATTTGCGCGGTCTACGCGTTCACCAGCACTATGCTGCCCAGCGCCAGCGCCATGCCCAGCGCCTGCAGCCATGTCAGTTTTTCCTTAAACAGCACGACCGAGAACACCAGGCTCAAAAGCAGCACGCCTCCGTCGTCTATGGTAAAGAGTATACCGCTTTGCATGCGCGTGAGCAGATACAGCAAAAGGTTTGCGCCCAGAAACGCGCTTAGGCAGGCACAAACCAGAAACAACGCAGGTTTCAGGCTCATTTTGTAGCCGCGCACGATGCCGCGGCCGCGTCCGCTAAACGCCTCCAGCCCGTACGCAAACACCGATGACAGCCCGAACAGGACTATCAGCATCTCCGACCTTTCCTTGCCTTCCATTACGGTGGACTGTATATTCATCACCGTACTGTACAGGCCGTTTGCCAGAAACAGCAGCGCGCACCACAGGAAATAGCCCTTCTTGCTGCCCTTAAGGCTCAGATCGCTGCTGTTCATAAGCAGCATGGCCGCCAGCATAAGCGCCACGCCCGCAAGCTGCAGAAGCGTCAGCGTTTCACCAAACAGTATCCAGCCCCCAGTCAGCGGCACCAGTATTCCGCCGAACATCGAGCATATCATCAAAAACGCGTAGCTGCCGCGCTTGGCCGAGTTGATTATCGAGATATTGTACAGCAGCAGCACGCACGCGTTGAGCGCGCCGTACAGCAGCGTCGCGGGGCTGGGGCTGAAGCGCAGCCCTGCGCTCAGAAACGTGGCTGCGGCTATGAACAGGCCGTAAGTCACCGAGAAAATGCCCGTCGCCGCGTCCCGGTTTTTGCCGTCATAGGCGTCGGAATACATTTTCGTAAACAGGGACTGCAGCGAAAACAGTGTGACCAGCGTGGCCAGTTCCAGGTACAGCATTTTACTCCTCTATCAGCCTTATTGAAGGCTGTGCGTTAAGGTCGAGTTCGGAGATCTCCCCTATTACCAGCCTGTAGTACGCAGCGGAGCCGATCATCACGGCGTTATCCGTGCACAGGCCTATAGGCGGCATGTAAACCTTCAGTCCCGCCGCTTCTCCTCGGCGCAGTGCTTCCCGCCTTAACAGCCGGTTTGCGGCAACTCCTCCCGCCAGCGCCAGTTTTTTCGCCCCGGTGTCGCGGGCGGCAAGAAGCGTTTTGTCCATAAGCGCGTCCACCACGGCTTTCCTGAAGGAGGCCGCCCAGTCTTTGGCGACTATCTCTCCGCCCGCCTGGCGTATGGAGTGCGCCTGGTTTATCACCGCGGTCTTGAGCCCGCTGAACGAAAAATCGTAGCGGTTCACCGTATGCATCTTCGGGAAGGTATAACGGTTTTCGTCACCTTCCTCCGCCAGCTTGTCCAGAAGCGGACCGCCGGGATACGGTATGTCCAGCACCCGCGCCACTTTGTCGAAGGCTTCACCCGCCGCATCGTCCACCGTGTGGCCCAGCAGTTCGTACTTGCCGTACTCGCTCACATTGACCAGATGGCTGTGTCCGCCGCTGGCCACCAGGCACACGAAAGGCGGCTCAAGCGACGTATCCGCCACGAAGTTCGCGCTCACGTGGCCTTCTATGTGGTTGACCTTTACCAGCGGCACGTCAAGGCCGTACGCCAGGGATTTGGCGAAGCTCACGCCCGTAAGCAGCGCGCCTACCAGCCCGGGTCCGTAGGTGACCGCCACCGCGTCTATGTTTTCGGGGCCGATGCCCGCGTTTTTAAGCGCGTTGCGGTACAGGGGGCTCAGCGCCTCCACGTGCATGCGGCTGGCGATCTCAGGCACCACGCCGCCGTACAGCGCGTGTATGTCTATCTGGCTGGCGATCTCGTTGGCCAGCACCTGCCGCCCGTTTCGGACTATCGCGACGGCGGTCTCGTCGCAGCTTGATTCCACCGCCAGTACCGTCACGTTTTCCTTTGAAGCGAGTGCCTTTGCTTTTGCCGCCGTTTCCTCAAAAAACGTTTTCATTTACAGTTTCTGCAGGTAAGCGGTCACGAAGCCCTCCAGGTCTCCGTCCATCACGTCGTCTATGTTGCCCGTCTCGTAATTGGTGCGGTGATCCTTTACCATGGTGTAGGGCTGGAACACGTAGGAGCGGATCTGGCTGCCCCATTCTATCTTTTTAAGCTCGCCTTTCACTTCGCCCATAAGCTCCTGCCGCTTCTGCTCCTGCAGTTCGGCCAGGCGGGCGCGCAGCATCCTGAAACAGGTCTCCTTGTTCTGTATCTGGCTGCGCTCGTTCTGGCACTGCACCACTATGCCCGTAGGCAGGTGGGTGATGCGCACGGCGGAGTCGGTACGGTTTACGTGCTGCCCGCCTTTGCCGCTGGAACGGTAGGTGTCTATGCGCAGGTCGTCGGGCTCGATTGGAATCTCGCCCTCGTCTTCTATCACGGGCGCCACGTCCAGCGAGGCGAATGACGTATGCCTTCTGGCATTGGCGTCAAAGGGGGAAATGCGCACCAGGCGGTGCACGCCCCTTTCACTCTTCATGAAACCGTAAGCGTAATCGCCGCTCACTTCCCAGGTGACGCTCTTTATTCCGGCTTCGTCTCCGTCCAGCAGGTCCAGCTCCCTGACGCTGAAACCCATCCTCTCGCCGAAACGGGTGTACATGCGGTAGAGCATCTGGGTCCAGTCCTGGGCTTCGGTGCCGCCCGCGCCCGCGTGCAGGGAAAGGATGCAGTCGCATGAGTCATACTGCCCGGTAAGCAGGGTGGTGAGCTTGAGGCTCTCCATCTCTTCCCTCAGCTGCTTAAGCTCCTTTGAGATGTCCTGTGCCAGCTCGTCGCCTTCCTCGTCCTGGCTGAGCTCCAGCATTATCTCTGCATCCTCCAGCCGGCTCTCAAGGCTCTTGTAGTGATTTATGCGGTTCTCGCAGGAACGCATGAGCTTGTTTATCCTCTGCGCCCGCTCCACGTCGTCCCAGAAACCGTCGGAAGCCATATCCTCCTGATATTCCACCAGCTGTTCCTTAAGTCCCTCTATGTTCAGGGACTTTTCGGTGTCCTTAAGCATTTCCTTCAGCTGGGTTATCTCCTGACGGAAGACCTCGGATTCGTACATTTTATATGCTCCTTACGCGTTTTTGCCGTGGCAGTTCTTGAACTTGAGACCGCTGCCGCAGGGGCACGGCTCGGTCCTGCCCACTTTCTTGATCACCCTTATAGGCGCCCTGGAAACCTGCGCGTCCTGGTTGGTGGTGATGTTCTTGGCCACTTCTTTTCTCTCCGGCGGACGCGTGATGATGGCCATGTAGAGCTTGCGCAGCGTGTCCTCCTGGATCAGGTGCACCATTTCCTCGAACATGTCGTAGCCTTCGTGCTGGTATTCCACGATGGGCTGCCTCTGGGCGTAGGCTCTCAGGCCTATGCCTTCACGCAGCACGTCCATGGCGTCGATATGGTCCATCCAGCGGTTGTCCACGCTGTTCAGCAGGAAGGTGCGCTCCACTTCGCGCATGTCGAAACCCGCGTCGGAGATCATCTTCTCCCTGCGGGCGTAGGTGTCCAGGCTGGACTTTCTTACCGCCTGATAGAAGCCCTCCCGCGTCACGGGATCCAGGGAGTCGAATGCCGCCCTGACCCGGCCTTTCTCCACGCAGATGCGCTCCAGATACTCGCCCATACCCTTGATATCCCAGTTCTCCGGCGGCGCGTCCGGCGCGCAGTAACTGTCCAGTGCCTCGGAGAGTATGGTGTCCCGCATGTCGTTTATGAAGGAGAGCATGTCCTCCCCTTCCAGCACCTGCCGCCTCTGGGCGTAGATGATGTTGCGCTGGGTGTTCATAACATCGTCGTACTGCAGCACGCTCTTGCGGATGTCGTAGTTGCGGCTTTCGACCCGCTTCTGGCTGGCCTCGATCTGCTTGGAAAGGATGCCGTACTCTATGCGCTCGTTCTCCTTTACGCCCAGCCGGTCCACCATGGGCCGGATGCGGTCGCTGCCGAACAGGCGCATCAGGTCGTCTTCCAGCGAAATAAAGAAGCGGCTGGCGCCCGGGTCGCCCTGTCGTCCGGAACGGCCGCGCAGCTGGTTGTCTATGCGGCGGCTCTCGTGGCGCTCGGTGCCGATGATGTACAGCCCGCCCAGTTTCACGACTTCGTCGTGCTCCCGGTCGGTCACCTTTTTATGAGTCTCGTACAGTTCGTTGTACTTCTGGCGCAGGTCAAGTATCTCCTGGCTCACTTCGTCGGAATGGTCCACGGCCTCTTCTATCATGGCTTCGTCGTAGCCCTGCAGTTTAAGCTCGTGCTTGGCCATG